>PWSB01000163.1 GCA_003563375.1 Actinomycetota bacterium
AGAGGTCTATTCTGAAAAAATAAGCAAAGACGAGGACATAAAGGGGTTGCTTAAAGAAAAAATAGAAAAGATATTGAAAACAGATAATGAGACCAGGCTAAAAGAGGCCTCAGAAAATAAACCAGCGGTCTATCTTATTGTAGGAGTAAATGGTGTGGGCAAGACCTCTACCTTGGCTAAATTGGCAAATATGCTCCAAAACAAAGGTAAAAAAGTGATTATTGCAGCCGCGGATACCTACAGGGCTGCGGCAATCGAACAGCTTAAGGCTTATGCCCAAAGGCTTGGCATAGATATGGTCAGCCATCAAAGGGATTCGGACCCCGGAGCTGTGGTGTATGACAGCATAGAAAAAGCCAAGGCAAAGGATATGGATCTTGTGCTGGTGGATACAGCCGGCAGGATGCAGACCTCTTATAACCTTATGGAAGAATTAAAGAAGGTAAAAAGGGTGGTGTGTAAGAAAAATAACAGGGATCCCGATGAAATACTCATGGTAATAGATTCGACAACCGGGCAGAATGCGATACACCAGGCAACTATTTTCCATAAAGCCCTGGATGTAACCGGGATCGCCCTGACCAAGACAGACGGCACATCGAAGGGAGGGATCCTTTTGAGCATAAAAGATGAGCTGGGATTGCCTATAAAAATAGTGACCTGTGGGGAAAAAATAGAGGATATTTCCCATTTTGATCCAAAGCATTATGTTAATATGCTAATAGCTTGAGGAGGTGAATAATTATGTTTGATTTTATAAATTCAAAATTTGAAGAATTATTCTACAAAATTAAAAATAAAGGCAAATTGAGCCCCGGCGACCTAGACAGTTCCTTCAGGGAGATAAAACTTGCCCTTCTTGAGGCTGACGTTAATTTTAAGGTGGTAAAGGAGTTCCTTGAAAATTTAAAAAAGAAAGCTATGGGAGAAAAGGTCACTGAAAGCCTCACTCCATACCAGCAAGTGGTAAAGATCGTAAATGATGAGATCACCAATATGCTGGGCAGCTCCACCGCAAAATTAAACCTGGCCGGCAAGCCGCCCACGGTAATAATGATGGTAGGGCTCCAGGGGACAGGAAAGACTTCAGCGGTGGTAAAACTTGCAAATTTTATTAAAAAAGAATACGGGAAAAAAGTCTCAGTGGTCGCTTCCGACATATACAGGCCTGCGGCTGTAGACCAGCTAAGGGATATGTCCGGGCCCATAGGGGTGGATGTGTACTGGGAAAAAGATTCCAATCCTGTAGACATCTCCCAGAGGGGGGTTCAGAAGTTTAAAAAACAGGGCAGCGATGTAGTGATCATTGATACAGCCGGCAGGCTGCATATAGATGATAAGATGATGGATGAGATCGGTAATATAAAGCGGGCAGTAAAACCCCATCAGGTATTTCTGGTACTTGATGCAATGACCGGGCAGGAAGCCGTAAATATTGCTTCCAGTTTCAATTCCAGGGTGGAATGTGACGGCATCATCCTTACCAAGCTTGACAGCGATACCAGGGGAGGGGCAGCTCTTTCTGTTTATTATGTAACCAAAAAACCCATAAAATTTATGTCCACCGGAGAAAAAATATCAGATTTTGAAGTATTCCACCCTGACAGGATAGCTTCAAGGATATTAGGCATGGGAGACATAATGACCTTGGTAGAGGAGGCAGAAAAGAACATAGACCAGAAAAAAGCTAAAAGGTTTGAAGAAAGGATAAGGAAGAATGAGCTGGATTTCGAAGATTTTGTGGACCAGATAAAAAGCTTAAAGAAAATGGGCTCCCTGGAAAAGATTTTTTCAATGCTGCCCATGGCTGGGAACAAGATGTTTAAAAATATCAATCTCAATGATTCTCAGCTCAAACCCGTTGAAGCTATAATAAGCTCTATGACCAAACAGGAAAGAAGGAAGCCTGAAATCATAGGCGGGAGCAGGAAGAAAAGGATAGCAAAAGGTAGCGGTACATCAGTTTCCGAAGTGAATAGACTGCTTAAGCAGTTTTCGAGCACGAAAAAGATGCTTAAACAGTTTTCGGGTATGGACCAGGATGCAGGTTTTCCATTTAATAAAATAAAGTAATAAAATAATTTTGCAAGATGTTAATAAAAATATATAATAATTAGACAATCGGATATTTTGTAACAGGAGGTTGAAAGTATTGAGCGTAAAAATTAGGTTGACCAGGATAGGTTTTAAGAAAAAGCCATTTTATAGGATTGTAGTGGCTGACAGCAGGTCTCCAAGGGATAGCAAGATCATTGACAACATTGGGACATATGATCCTAAAACGGAGCCTTCAAAAGTAGAGATAGACAAGGAAAAAGCGCTAGACTGGATAAAAAAAGGAGCCAAGCCCACAAATACGGTCCAAAAGCTTTTCGAAAAACTTAAGATAATCAGTAGTGACAACAAATAAAACTGGAGGTCAATTGTGAAAGAACTACTCGAGTACATGGTAAAAGAACTGGTAGATAACCCTGAAGAAGTTCAAATTACCGAAGAGGAGGAGGACGAAAAAACAGTTATTTTTAAATTGAAGGTAGCTGAAGAGGACCTGGGCAAAGTAATTGGCAAGAAAGGGAGAACTGCAAATGCTCTACGAGTAGTCATGAGGGCCGCTTCCGCTAAAAGAGGAAAATCATCTATAGTAAAAATATTAGATTGATGCTTAATATTTAAATATATTGGCTAGGCATTACAAAATGTCTTTAAGAATAGTTGGGATAATCGGCAAACCGCATGGAACTAGAGGAGAAGTGACTGTGAGATGGATCACCGATTATCCCGAAACCATTAAAAAGGGCGATACTCTTTTTGTCCTTGATGGCAAAAAAAAGCTTACGGTAGAAAGCATAAGGCAAAAACAGGTAAAAGGGAAAAAAATACCCCTGGTCAAATTCACTGAATTTAATCATGACCAAGCACAGGAATACAACCAGGAATATATATGGAGAGCTGATACCCCTGAACTTGAACAAGACCATTTTTGGCTTGATGACCTCCCCGGCTGTGATGTGTACGATAAAGAGACATTTATAGGGACAGTAAGACAGGTACTGGACTGTCCGGCTAATCAGGTCCTGGTGGTAGAGGATAAGGGCAGGTCTACAATGATCCCTTTCATAGAAACATATATAAAGGAAGTAGATCCTGCCAGCAGAAGAATAACCCTTAAAAAATTACCAAAATATATCTAGGTTTTTTGCATATGGTCATAAATATAATAACCATATTTCCAAAAATGTTTGAAAATATTTTTGAATACGGGATATTAAAAGAAGCTTTTTCCAAAAACCTCTGCAAGGTCAATATTTTCGATCTAAGGGATTTTAGTGAGGACAGGCACCGGAAGGTGGATGACCGTCCATACGGGGGCGGAGCAGGGATGGTGCTGACGCCCGGCCCCCTAGACAGGGCAATAAATTTTATAAAGTCCGGAAAGGCACACAAACAGGGGCAAAAAACTATATTGCTAACCCCCAAAGGCAATATGTTAAAACAAAGGATGATAAAAGAGCTTTCTCTGGTAGAAAATATAATACTTGTCTGTGGAAGGTATGAAGGTGTGGACCAGCGCGTAATAGACCTTGATATCGATCTGGAGATATCCATAGGGGATTATGTGCTCTCAGGAGGGGAAATACCGGCGATGGTCCTCCTGGACGGAATAATAAGGCTTCTTCCTGGTGTAATAGGAAAAAGAGAATCATTGGCCGCTGAATCCTTTGAGAATAACCTTTTGGATTACCCCCAGTACACCAGGCCTTTTGAATATAAGGGGCTCAAGGTCCCTGAAATACTTTTGAGCGGAGACCATCAGAAAATTAAGAAATGGAGAGAGCAAAAGGCCTCAGAGATCACCAGAAAAAGAAGGCCTGATCTATTTGACAAAAAAACTTAAATTTCTTATATTTGTTTAGTTTGATTAAAACAATTTATACAGGTTGGTGAAAAATGAATACCCTTGATAAGCTTGAGAACAAATATATGAAAACGGATCTGCCGGATTTTAAGCCCGGAGACAAGGTGAGTGTCAGCATAAGGATCAGCGAGGAGAACAAAGAAAGAATACAGGTCTATGAAGGCATAGTGATAAAAAGGCAGGGAAGCGGATTAAATGAGACATTTACGGTAAGAAAAATCTCTTTTAACAATGTAGGTGTCGAAAGGACATTTCTTTTAAATTCTCCAATCATACAATCTATCACCAGGATGCAAGAGGGCAAGGTAAGAAGAGCCAAACTTTATTATCTAAGAGACAAAATAGGTAAAAAATCCAGGATAAAAACTAAATGATGCATTGATGACCAAAAAAAGAGCATTCAGAGAGTTTATTAGTTATCTCGTAGTGATAATAATCGCTGTTGCTTTTTCACTGACCATCAGGATATTTGTCTTCGAACCATTTGTGGTACCTACTCCGTCAATGGAACCCGCCCTGCTTGTCGAAGACAAGGTTATAGTAAACAAGCTGTCATACAGGTTTGCGCAGGTAAAAAGGGGGGACTTGGTCGTATTCCGTTCTCCCACAGGGGAGGGAAAGGACCTGGTTAAAAGGGCTGTAGGCCTGCCGGGTGAAGAAATAACCCTTACCCTTGATGGAGAGGTGTACGTAAACGGGCATCTTCTTTATGAGGAATACGTTCAAGACTCAAATACAGTCTACAATGATGATTCAATCATACTTTCAGATGATGAGTTTTTTGTGCTGGGAGATAACCGGAATAACAGCCTGGATAGCAGATTTTTCGGGCCGGTTGACCAGAAAGAGATATTTGGTAAACTTGTTATCATATACTGGCCTCCCCATAGAATAAAAAAAGTATAAAATGAATCTGCAAGAAATTAAAAGGCTATCGAATCTCTGTATTTTCGAAGACCATCTCTACAGTTCGGGCTACAGTTATATTGCTGGTTTGGACGAGGTGGGAAGAGGCTCGCTTGCAGGGCCCCTGGTGGCGGTAGCGGTAATACTGGACAGGAAAAAACTTTTTATAGAGAAGATCGATGATTCAAAAAATATGGATGCATCTACAAGGAAAAAACTCTGTAAGATTATATTAAACAGTTGTGTTTGCTGGTCCGTTGCCGAGGTCTCCCCCCAACAGATAGATGATATCAATATACTCAATGCCAATATATTAGCCTTCAGCAAGGCTGTATCCAAACTCCGAATAAAGCCTGATTTTATTATTTCTGATTATTTTCAAAGTGATTTTGGTATTGAATCTATGCCTCTTGTAAAAGGTGAGAGCTTAAGCGTCTCGATTGCAGCCGCCTCCATAATAGCTAAAGTGACCAGGGATAATATGATGATAGGGATGGGAAAGCTATATCCTGAATACGGCTTCAGTTACAACAAAGGTTACGCTACAAAAAAACACCTCCTTTCCCTTCAGAAATACGGACCCTGCCATATACACAGATTAAGCTATACGGGAGTTTTGACCTAAGTATTTGACTAAATGAATATTTGCCCATATAATAAACAAATGGTCTCCTTGATGGGCAAAAAAATCTTTTATATCTTACATGTCCTGGGCATAAGGGCGGATCTTTTTAGCAAAGTATTCC
>PWSB01000210.1 GCA_003563375.1 Actinomycetota bacterium
CCCCTTAAATAACTGTCACCAGCAAAGGGTTCAAAAAATTCTTCCCAGTCGTGTTCTCTTCCATCCAGGATAACCATAAGTTCCTGCTCTGAGCCTTCATCTTGTTTGTTCACTTCTGCAATGATATCGGTACTTATACCCGGAAGGTCAGGCACCAGCAGATTAACATATAGTAAAAACCCGGTACTTGAGTGTATTTCATATTGTACGGAAAAACCCTGCAGCTTTCCATAAAAAGCCTGGGATATCTCCGGGTCTTCTATGGTTACCTTCTGCTCTGTTTCTATAATCCTTGGCAGGTGAGCGACTTCGGTTTGCGCAGAAACCAAAAATATTAAGGCAATGGGCAGCAATGTAAAACATGTAATTAAAAAAAACCTGTTCTTCATATATCCCCTTTAAAACAGTAAGCTACAAAAATATGATATTAAATTAAATTTCAGATATCCATAAAGGCAAAATTATCAATAAAAGGCATTCATTTAAGATCAAATTTTTGAACAGGCTGGCACCTAGTGTATAATAGAACAAGCTGAGGAGAAAAATGATATTTAAACAAATAAAATCAGGCGGGGACCGTAATTTTGCATACTTGGCCGGTTGCCAAAAAACGAGAGACGGCGCTTTGGTCGACCCGGCCCCTGATCCGGAAGCGGTGATGAAAGCTGTAAATGGCCACGGGGTCAATATAAGGTTTATTATAAATACCCACTCCCATCATGACCATTCATCCGGAAACGAATATTTTAAAAAACTTCCTTATCCTCCCAGATTTATCCACTGCAGCGAGGACACCAGGGTAAAGGATGGTGAGGTTTTAAAGATGGGGGAGCTTATTATCAAATTTATTTATACACCCGGACACACAAAGGATTCTATTTGCATCAAGATAGAAGATAAACTATTAACCGGAGACACGCTTTTTGTAGGAAAAGTCGGGGGGACCTGGAGCAGCAAAGATGCCAAAACCCAATTTTGCAGCTTAAAAAAAATATTTACCCTGCCTGCACATACTGAAATATGGCCCGGCCACGATGTCGGTGTAAAACCAAGCTCGACTATTGGGTTCGAAGCGGAGAAAAACCCTTTTATAAAAAGGCTATCAGATTTTGACGACTTTTTATGGCTTAAAAAAAATTGGTCCACATATAAAAATGAACATGGTATAAAATAGTGATGACCTATCCTTTTTACCGGACTACTTTATTATTAAGCCCAAAGATGTATCTACTATAGGATCGGTGCCTGCTTGTGCATCCAATCCCCGGTCCTGGATCAATATAATATTAGCGCTTCCAAAAGCGCCCCCAACAGAGATATTATGGCCCCTGGAGATGAGTTCCTCTCTCAAAGCTGAAGGGAATCCCTGCTGCATTCGCAATGTATTGGCCACCCCATGCGGATAAGTCCCCGATGGGAAGGCTGTTGTGGCAAATCTTGGCCTTTCTATGGCTTCCTGGGCGTTTAAGCCGAATTCTATTATATTAATAAACTGCTGTACTTGTGCTTGCGGCTGATTGTCAGCCCCGATATTGGCACCAAGGATATAAAGGTTCCCCTCCTTTAAAACAATGTAAGGGCATGAAGTATGCCTCACCTTGTATCCGGGAGTAAGCTGGTTGGCATTCCCTTCTTCAAGAGAAACCATTCGCATCCTATTATTGATATGTATGCCTGTATCTCCTATCACTAAAAACTGTGAACCAAGGCTGGTGGTGACCGCCGCGCCGTTGCCGTGCTTGTCTACTATGTGAAAAGTGGTGGTATTGTTAAAATCACTTTCATCAGCCAGTCCATCTTCAATGGGCCAATGCAACGCGGCCTGCATATCAATCCGCTGCCGCTGCCTATAGGCATGTTCTTCCGACAGCAGCTCATCAACTGGGATATCTATCCGTTTAGGGTCGCCTATATGGTAATATCTGTCTGCAAATGCAAGCTTTAAGGCCTCGACCTGCAGATGTATTGAGTCAGCGTCATCAGGGCCCATCCCGGAGAAGTCATATCCTTTTAGTATGTTTAAAGCTATCAACATGGTAATCCCCTGGCTGTTAGGGGGGTTTTGAAAAACCTCTATCTCTTCTGTGTATTGGATTGAAATAGGTTTTACTATCTCTGCCTCAAAATCATTAAAATCCTTTAAGGTAAGATAACCTCCATTATTATCAGAAAAGTCCACAATGGCTTCAGCAAGAGGGCCCCTGTAAAAATAATCCCGGGCAGCCTCTATGGCCTGGCTTCTGCCCTGGTCCCGTGCACCCCTGTATACATTTCCAAGGGCCTCCAGGGTATCAGCAAGGTCATTTTGATAGATTATGTCCCCCTCCCTTAAAAGGCTTCCCTGGGGCATATAGATTCTTGCTGTATCGGGCCTGTTTGAAATCAATTGGGATTGCATGTCCAGCCACCTAGCCATCGAACTGCTTACAGCGTACCCATCCCTTGCAATCCTTATTGCAGGGGAAAGTATTTCATCCAGATCAAGTGCTCCATATTCTTCCAGCCAAAGCATCCAGCCATCCCAAGCGCCTGGCACCACAGAATAGTGGATGCCTGCAAATTCTGCTCTGGCAGTAAAATCTTCCAGATCAGCATTGCTTCCTACCGGCCCTACCCCATCAAGGCTAGTGATTTCATCAGTTTCAGAATCATAGTATAGGGCCCACGTACCCCCTCCGAGCACACTTGAAAAATAAGGCTCTACGACTGTTAGGGCAGCCGCAACAGCAATGGCCGCATCTGCAGCGGTCCCTCCAGCCGAAAGGATCTCGGCCCCCGCTTCTGTTGCAAGCTTGTGTGCTGAGACAACCGCTCCTACACGGCCTTCAAGTATTTCATCTGGGTTTTGGTCTTCTTCAATCCTTTCTTCCTTTTCCAATACCTGCAATACCTGTCTTGTTCCATCAGGGGCATCACATCCTGAAAGGATGGTTAGGGCCAATAAAGATACAGTTATGAGTACAAATAAAATTTTTATCTGTTTAGATGAAAATATTCCCATAAACATATGATACATCAAGTCTATGTTTTCTTCCTGGCCACAGAAATTTGGAATTAGATGACATGTTTACCAGTCCGTTAGAGATAGACGTATTAAAAAATGTTTTTTTATCTGGTTTAATATCAATATGGTCAATTATATAATTATAATCAGTATCTCTGTTGTAATATCTGTGATCGTATTTTTTTCAGGTTTCGGCCTGGGTACCGTGCTGGTGCCTGTTTTTTCATTATTTTTCCCGATTCCTTTGGCTGTTGCCGCAACTGCGGTCGTCCATTTTGCAAATTCAGTGTTCAGGTCAGCACTTATGGGCAAAAAAGCCGATTGGCAGGTAGTTTTAAAATTCTCTATACCTGCTGCCTTATTTGCTGTTTTGGGTGCACTTCTTTTAGGTTTATTAGCTGGCCTGCCCCCTATATTGACATATAATATAGGGGATTCTGTTCACCAGATAGGTTTCTTAAATCTTATCATCGGGACCATGATCATATCCCTTGCTTTGCTGACCCTTCTGCCAAGATTTAAGAATATCTCTTTTAGAAAAAAATATCTTCCTTTAGGCGGAGTGGTCTCAGGTTTTTTTGGAGGCCTTTCAGGCATGCAGGGTGCCTTGCGCTCAGCTTTCCTCATTAAATCCGGACTAAAAAAGGAAGCCTTCATAGGTACTGTTGCTGTATCATCGGCCATAATTGATTTTTTCCGCTTAATAGCATACGGTTTAACCTTTTACTGGCTTGGCCTTGATACAGTTTTTGAGAATATATATGGTTTTATAGCGGCCGCTATCCTTGCAACTATTACCGGTTCGGTCATAGCAAGCATTTGGCTCAAAAATTTAAAGTTCAGGATAATTGAATCAATGATAGGGGCAATGCTTGTTATTATAGGCATAGGCCTCTCCTCTGGCTTGATCTGAATAATATTCGAGATACCCTACCAAAGACCAGGTAAAATTTCTACCTTTTATATGCCCGAACTAAACTTAAGGGGGTTAACGATTTACCTTATTCCATATAACCTGCTAATTATGAAAAATTTTGTTAAATTGATTTTTCGTACAAAATAAATAGAAAGAGGGAGGTAGAAATGAAGAGACATTTAAAAAAAATATTGCCTTTAATATTTATAATCACAGTATCTGTCGTATTTCTTAGTATTTCTTGTGAACAGATAGAAGACGCGATGGAAAACGATGTAGCAGAAGAGCCGGCAGTTGAGGAACCTGTAGAACCCGCACCGGAAAATGATGAGCCGGCAGTTGAAGAGCCCGCAGTCGATGAGGCAAGGGCTTTTTCTGCAATATTGGAGGCAGTAGACCCGGGGGTTCCTGACGAAGACCCTGCTATAGATGATGAGGAACCCATAACTGATGAAGATCCGGTTACCGAGGAACCTGCTATAGATGATGAGGAACCTGCAATAGATGATGAAGATCCGGTTACCGAGGAACCTGCTATAGAGGATGAGGAACCCATAACTGATGAAGAGCCGGTTACCGAAGAACCTGCTATAGATGATGAGGATCCGATTACCGAGGAACCTGCTATAACTGAGGAAGCCTCAGGGATAGCTGCTTTTATATTAAGCGAAGATATGGAAACAATTTCATACAGCATATATGTCGATAACCTTCAGAATCCTGAGGTTGTCCAATTCCATAGCGGAGCTGATCTGGAAGATGGTGATGTAATCGCAGAGATTCAGAGTGATGAATTTGTTGCTGAAGAAAATACAGTAAGCGGCCTTCTTGTGGAAGGGACCCTTTCCGTAGATGAACTTATGGGCCATCTTGAAGACAGGCCTGCAGAAGATATTATAACTGATATAGAGGGTGAAAACATGTATGTGACCATTGTAACCGCTGAACATCCGGAAGGAGAACTGAGCGGGCAATTGGTTAAAGCATATGTGGCAGAGCTCACTGAAGATACAGTAGAACCTGCGGTAGACGAAGAGCCGGTTACCGAGGAACCTGCTATAGATGATGAGGAACCCATAGCTGATGAAGAGCCGGTTACCGAAGAACCTGCTATAGATGATGAGGAACCTGCTATAGATGATGAGGAACCCATAACTGATGAAGAGCCAGTTACCGAAGAACCTGCTATAGATGATGAGGAACCGATTACCGAGGAACCTGCAATAACTGAGGAAGCCTCAGGGATAGCTGTATTTGTTCTAGACGAAGGGACCAATAGCATATCTTACTATGTATATGTAGATAATCTACAGCAACCAGAATCTATAGAAATCCGTTTAGGTCAGGTAGAAGAAAACGGTGAGGCTGTTGCAGAATTGCAGATAACTCAAGTCGAAGAAGATACTGTAAGCGGATTGTTGGCAGAGGGTATCCTGGATGACAATGATCTGACAGGCCAGCTCGAAGGTATGAGCACAGACGACCTGATGCAGGAAATGGATGAAGATAATGTTTTTGTAGTTGTGCTGACTGCAGATGATATGCAGTTACAGGGACAGGTAGAAGGCAGCTTAGAAGAGGAGCCTGCTCCTGTTGAAGAACCAGAAGAAGATGAGGTCATCGATGATATAGAAGAAGACGAG
>PWSB01000108.1 GCA_003563375.1 Actinomycetota bacterium
ATAGATGAGATACGCCTTATTACCGGCTACAACGTAAAACCATTCATAGCTACCCAGAAAGATATCGAGGGTGCAGTAAAGATCTTCATGACAGATGATTACAGCCTCCAGGAAATAAAGGAGATTATAGACGATCAGGATTTCATCATAACCGACAGGCTGGAAGATGAGGTGGTGGAAGGAAATCCGCTTGTAAAGCTTGCCAACCGCATCATACTCAAAGCCATCTCGATGGGAGCAAGTGATATCCACATAGAACCTCAGGAGAAGAATTGTGCAATAAGGTTCCGTATAGACGGGGTGATGCAGAAAATAAAGGATGTACCCCGGACGGTCCAGAGGCTGCTTATTTCAAGGTACAAGATTATGGGGGGCATGGATATAACCGAAAGCAGGCTTTCCCAGGATGGGAGAAGCTCCTTTGATTATCACGGGAACAGCATCGACCTGAGGTTTGCATCGATCCCCACGGTATATGGGGAAAACATAACCATAAGGCTCCTTAATATAAGCGAAAGCCTTTTCTATATTAAAAACCTGGGGATGGAACAAGAGGATGAAAAAAAATTCCAGAAGGTTATCTTTCAGCCCCACGGCTCAGTGGTGATAACCGGCCCTACCGGTTCGGGTAAGACAACCACCCTGTATGCCAGCCTCAACCAGATATCCAGCCCTGATAAAAAAATATACACCATAGAGGACCCTGTAGAGTTTAGGTTTGATTCCATTATGCAGGTCCAGGTAAACACCAAGGTGGGGATGGATTTTTCCAGGGGGCTGAGGGCTATGTTAAGAAGCGACCCTGATATCATAATGGTGGGAGAGATAAGGGACCTTGAGACAGCGAAAATAGTCATGCAGGCTTCTGTTACCGGCCACCTTGTACTTACCACCCTTCACACAAATGATGCCCCTTCTACACTGGCAAGGCTTCTCCAGATGGGCGCAGAATCATATATGATATCTTCGGCCATTACCGGAATAGTGGCCCAAAGGCTGATAAGGGTGTTATGTCCCGAGTGCAAGACCGAAGCTGATATATCCAAATATGACATAGACGAGCAGATAGCCCCCCTTCTTGCAGGCAAGACCATATATGAAGCCAAGGGATGCACAAAATGCAACCACTTGGGATATAAAGGAAGGACCGGGATTTTTTCGGTGCTGGTCGTCTCCAAAAAGATCAGGGAGATGCTCCTTGAGCGCAAAAGTGCAGATGACATCGGAAATGCTGCAAGGGAAGAGGGAATGAAGACTCTCCTGGAGAGGGCTGCCGAGAAAGTGGCTACAGGAGAGACCTCACTGGAAGAGATGTACAGGGGAGTGTACTGATGATGGATAAAAGAAATTTTGTACACCTCCATGTTCATAGTGAGTTTTCCCTGCTGGACGGAGCCGCCAGGATCCCAAGGCTTATAGAAAAAGCCAGACAGCTGGATATGGGTGCGGTAGCCTTGACCGACCACGGGGTGATGTATGGGGCCGTCGACTTCTATAATAATGCAGTAAAAAGCGGGATCAAGCCCTTGATAGGCTGTGAGGTATATCAGGCTCCGGCAAGCCGGCTGGATAAACAGCCCTCCCCGAACAAAAGGGACGAATGGGGCCCTTTTCATCTTACCCTGCTGGCTAAGAATAATACGGGCTACCAGAACCTGATGAAGCTGGTAAGCCTTAGTTTTCTCGAAGGCTTCTATTATAAGCCCAGGATAGACCAGCAGCTTCTAAGGGAGCATGCTGAAGGGATAATAGGCTTGAGCGGATGCATAGCCGGGAAGATACCCAGGCTCATCCAGCAGCAAAGACTTGATGAAGCCAAAAAGGAGATGGACGGTTACCTCAGTATTTTCCCAAAAGGAGATTTTTACCTGGAACTACAGGATTCCGGTTTGCCTGAGCAGGAGGAAGTCAACAGCGTTTTACTTGATTTTTCAAAAAAATACGGGGTCCCTGTAGTGGCTACCAATGATGTCCATTATCTTAAGAAGGATGACTACAAGGCACATGATGTGCTGCTCTGCATACAGACCGGGTCAACTATAAACCAGAAAGACAGGCTCAAGTTTTCCTCAAATGAGTTTTACTTCAAAACAGCAGAACAGATGGCTGAAAGATTCAGCCACTGCCCCCAGGCTCTTGAAAGCACGCTGGAGATTGCAAAAAAATGCGATGTGGATATTAAATTTGACCAAAACCTGATACCGCCGTTTAAGGTACCTTCTTCCTACAGCCCAGATTCTTATCTTGAAAAAATATGCTACCAGGGGGCAAAGGAGAGGTACGGCACCTTAAAGGGTGAAATAAGGGACCGCCTGGACAGGGAGCTGGCTGTAATCAAAAAAATGGGTTTTTCACAGTATTTCCTTATAGTATGGGACTTTGTAAGCTTTGCCCGTAAAAATGACATAAGGGTGGGGCCCGGAAGGGGGTCTGCAGCTGGAAGCATCGTGTCCTATGTTTTAAAGATTACTGATGTAGAGCCCTTAAAATACGGTCTCCTGTTCGAGAGGTTCTTAAATGAAGAAAGAAAAAGCATGACTGATATCGACATAGATTTCTGTTATGAGAAAAGGGGAGAAGTCATCAAATATGTAACCGAGAAATACGGGACTAAGAGGGTGGCCCAGCTCATAACCTTTGGAACCATGGCAGCAAGGCAGGCCATACGCGATGCGGGACGGGTCCTGGAGGTCCCTTATGCTGAGGTTGACCGCATAGCCAAGCTTGTTCCCATGGAGCTTAACATGACCATAGATAATTCTTTAAAGCAGGTGGCAGAACTGGAGGATATATACCAGCAAGACACAAGGATGAAGGAGGTTATAGATACGGCTATCTCCATGGAAGGGATCTGCAGGCAGGATTCCATACACGCTGCCGGGGTGGTGATATCAGCAGACGACCTGTACAAATACACCCCTATACAAAGGGAAGGGGATGAAGACATAGTAACCCAGTACAAAATGGAGGATGTACAGCAGATAGGCCTGCTTAAAATGGATTTTTTGGGGCTGAAGACCCTTTCATTGATAGACAAGACCCTGTTTTTAATAAACAAGACCAAGGGAAAACATATCGATACCTCCAGCCTTGACCTCAAGGATAAAAAAACATTTAAAATGTTAAGCGACGGGGACTGCCTGGGTGTTTTCCAGTTGGAAAGCTCAGGCATGAGGGAGCTGATGATGAACCTAAAGCCTAACAGGTTCGAAGACCTTGTTGCCCTGCTTGCCCTTTACAGGCCCGGGCCTCTCCAGAGCGGGATGGTCTCTGATTTTGTAGAGGCAAAAAATGGACGAAGGGATATAACATATCCCCATCCCAGCTTAAAGCCTGTTTTGGAGAGCACTTACGGGATAATCCTCTACCAGGAACAGGTGATGGCAATTGCAAGTGAACTTGCGGGTTTTACCATGTCCGAAGCTGATATCTTAAGGAGTGCTATCAGTAAGAAAAAAAGGAAGCTTTTGGCCAGGCAGAAGACCAAGTTTCTAAAAGGTGCCCGGAACAAAGGGATAGAAAATAATACAGCAGAGAATATATTTGGGCTTATAAATCATTTTGCTGAATACGGATTCAATAAATCCCACAGCACAGCTTATGCCATGATATCTTACCAGACAGCATATCTAAAAGCCAATTATCCAGTGGAGTTTATGGCTGCCCTGTTGAGCATAAGGATGGGGAGCCAGGAGAAAGTCGCCCAGTATGTAAATGAAGCAAGGAGGCTTTCCATAGAGGTGCTTGCCCCTGACATAAATGAGAGCTATGCAGATTTTACGGTAGTAGGGGATTCTATCAGGTTCGGTCTGTCAGCTATAAAGAATGTAGGCTCCAATGTAATCGAGGCTGTGGAAAAAGAGAGAAAAACGGCAAGGTTTAAGGATTTCATAGATTTCTGCAGCCGCATAACCTCAAGCGCTTTAAATAAAAAGACCATTGAAAGCTTAATAAAAAGCGGGACCTTTGATTCTTTTGGCCTGAAAAGAAAGTTTTTGCTCAATAATTTTGAAAAAATAATTGAAGAGGTGCTAAAGGTCCGCAAAGACAGGGAATCCGGCCAATTCTCCTTATTCGATACCGTGGAAGGGAAACAGGACCAGCTTGGGGCCCAAGAGCTTATTGGGGGAGCTGAAGATTATGAAGAGTTTGCCCAGAAGGAGCTCCTTAATCTCGAAAAAGAGATGCTAGGCCTCTACATCAGCGGGCACCCCCTTTTGGAATACCAGTCCAGGCTGGATGGATTAAACCCGATTGAAAAACTGCCCGGGTTCAAGGATAAAAGCGATGTAGAGGTAGGCGGCGTGATAGGAAACATAAAATCTATCTACACTAAGAACAGCCAGCAGATGTTCTTTGTGACCCTTGAGGATATAAGTGACAGCGTGGAGGTCATCGTGTTTCCTACTGTTTTGGAGAAATATAAAAAATTTTTGGAAGAAGACAGGATAGTCATGATAAGCGGGAGGCTTGACAAAAAAGAAGACCAGTTTAAAATAATCGCTTCCCGGGTCACCCCCCTTCAAAAGGGAAAGGCCCCCAAGGGGGACCAAAGGGTAAGGCTCAGGGTCAAAAGACAAGACCTGGACAGGGATTTTATAGACCAGCTTTACGGGCTATTGAAAGAAAAAGATGGAAAGATGCAGGTCGACCTTGTAGTCGACAGCAGGGAGGGGGTAGAGGAAAAAAGTTTTTCCCTGCCTGAGGCTTTCAAGACGGACCTTGATCCGGATACAGCCGGCAGGATAAAGGCCATGTTCGGCAATAAGGTAAAATGGGAAAAAATCTAACAGGGGGAGGATTAACTTGCATGATTTAAAGTTCGCAGTCATAGGGGCGGGCCACGGGGGCAAAGCCATAGCAGCCCATCTGGCAATAAGGGGATTTGAGGTAAACCTTTATAACCGTACACTGGTAAGGATAAAACCTATTATAAAACTAAAAGGCATTGAGCTTGAAGGGGAGCTAACCGGTTTCGGGAAACTTAACATGGCTTCCAACAACATAGAAAAGGTGATAGAAGGGGTGGATGTGATAATGGTGGTTGTGCCCGCCAATGCACATGTGCCCATCGCCAAAAGATGCGCGCCTTTTTTAAAGGAGGGCCAGATCGTGGTACTTAATCCGGGAAGGACCTGCGGGGCCCTGGAATTTTTAAATACTTTGAGGGAAGCAGGCAATGATAAGGATGTCGTAGTTGCCGAAACGCAGACTTTTATATATGCCAGCAGGGGAATGGGGCCTGCCACGGCCAAGATATTCAGGATAAAACAAGCTATCCCGGTGGCAGCTATACCTGCTTCTGCAACAGGCAGGGTTTTGAAGAAATTGAACCAGGCTTTTAAGGAATTTATTGCTGGAAGCACTATAATAGAGACTTCTTTTAACAACATGGGCGCGGTCTTCCACCCTGCGATCACTATCTTAAATTCCTCTCGTATAGAATCAACCCTGGGAAACTTCCAATTCTATAT
>PWSB01000114.1 GCA_003563375.1 Actinomycetota bacterium
GCAAGGCTGGGTGAAAATTCTTTAAAAATATTATCTTCTGCCGGAAGGTTTTTAAGGAAGGGGGGGAGATTGACCTATTATGCATGCACCTTGTCACCGGTAGAAAATCAGCAGATGATAGAAAGGTTTTTGAAAAAAAATACTCAATATTCAGTCTGTGGAGACCTTTTTGAGCACGGAAAAACCAAGAGCAGGGGCTGTGTTGAGATAAAACCATATTATTTTGGCAGTGAAGGAGGCTTTGCCTGCACCCTGTCTAAAAAATAGCCCTACACCACTTTTTTTACTTTGTTGGACCTGAGGCACCTTGAGCATATATGTATGTTTTTGACCTTGCCGCCTATTTCAGCCCTTATCTTCTGCATATTGGGCTTAAATATCCTTCTTGTCTTTTTATGGGAGTGGCTTACATTGTTTCCAAATATAGGCCCTTTGCCGCATACCTCACATTTACTAGACATCTATATTCTCCTTTATATTAAGATTTTATTAAAATTTTGACAGAAAGAAATATAGCATTATATATTTTAATTATCAAGATTAACTGATTTTATATGGAAACTATTTTAAAATAAAACAGTCAATATTTTTAAATAATGACCATATTTAATAATTATTGTATACTTATGTTTTGAATAAATTATTAGATTATAAGGATTCTTTATGTATAGAAGGTTAAGCAAGGATAAAGTCCAGAAAATACTAGATATCATCCTGGATACATTTAAGCTATCTGAAGAAAACATAAATAATTTGAATGTATTCCCCGTGCCTGACGGAGATACAGGGACCAACATGCTTCTCACCCTTAAATCCATTAAGGAAGAAGTCAATAAATCAGAAAACCACAACCTTAAAAATTTAGCAGAATCAGTCTCCTTTGGGGCGCTGATGGGGGCGAGGGGAAATTCAGGGGTTATCCTTTCCCAGATCCTTAAAGGTTTTTTTGACATAATCAAAAAATATGAAGACCTCGATTTAATTGTATTATCTGATGCATTGGACTCCTCGAAAAAATTGGCTTACGAATCAGTCCAGAATCCAACTGAAGGTACCATGCTTACCACCATAAAGGACATAAGCCAGCTTATAGAAGAGATGGTCAATGGAGATGGAGAGGAAATAGATGTAGGAGCTCTGATGGAGGATATTATTAGGGAAACAGAAAGATCGGTTACCAGGACGACTTACCTGCTTCCAGTATTAAAACAGGCGGATGTGGTAGATGCAGGGGCCAAGGGTATTTTGATAATACTTCAAGGTTTTAGGAAAGGGCTGGTGGAGCTGGGGATAATAAAAGGAAGTCTAAACAAAAAAAATAAGGCTCAAGACTCCAGCGGGAAAAAACCAGAACCTGAACCTGCCAAAGGCTTGCCTGAGCATGAACATCAAAAAAATCTGGGAGAATTAAATGTCTCTTCGGATATTAAGTATACTTACTGCACCGAGCTCATTGTAAAGGGTGAAAGCATCGAAGTGGGTAGGTTAAGGGATGCTGTTGAAAGCTATGGGGACAGTGCTATGGTAGTGGGAAATGATAAACTGGTAAAGATACATGTGCATACCAACCACCCTCATAAGGTCTTACAGAGGTCTCTGCGGGAGGGCTCCCTGCATGATATACAGATAAATAACATGGTGGAGCAGAGCAGGCAGGCAAAAATACTGGAGGGAAAAGAAGACCAGAAGCCGGCCAAGAAGGTGAGCGTTGTAGCTGTAGCAAATGGAGACGGGTTAACAGAGATATTTAAGAGCATAGGTACAGATTACATCATCAGGGGAGGACAGACCATGAACCCCTCCACCTACGATATGGTAAAAGTCATCAATGAGATAGAAGCTGAAAAGATCATTGTATTGCCAAACAATAAGAATATAATCCCCACAGCCAAACAGGCAAAAAGAATATCCAAGAAAGATATTGAAATAATACCTACCAAGTCCGTCGTACAGGGAATAACCGCTCTCCTAAACTATAATCCGGATTTGGATACCGGTGAGAACGTGAACAATATGGAAAAGGCTATAGAGACTGTCAAAAGCGGGGAAGTCACAGCAGCCGTAAGAGACGCAAACCTTGTGGTGGGAGAAATTAAAAAAGGAGAATATATAGGGTTGTACAATGGAAAGGTGAGGGTAATCTCTGATAATGCAGTGGATGCTACCCTGGATCTGGTCAGGGATATGGTCAACGGTGACGAGGAAGTAGTTACCTTTTATTCAGGAAAAGACAGTAAAAAGGTAGACAGAGAAAAGATAAGAAAAAAGATTGAGAAATATTTTCCCGAACTTGATATTGAGTTCCATAATGGAGGCCAGCCTCTCTACCCCTATATCTTTTCCATTGAATGATAAATCGGTGATAAAATCAGGATAATCTCTGGAAGGTTTAAAGGCAGAAAACTTAAAATCCCTTCAAACCTGGATATAAGGCCTACCCAGGACCGGGTAAAAGAAAGCATATTCAATGTCATAGGCACTCAAATAGAGGATAAGAAGGTCCTGGACTTATTCTCGGGAAGCGGTTCTCTCGGCCTTGAAGCCTTAAGCAGGGGCGCGTGCCTGGTTTATTTTATTGATACAAGCCTTAAAGCCATCAAGCTTATAAGCTATAATGTAAATAGTTTTAATATTAGCGGCAATAGTTATAGAATAATTAAGGAAGATGCAATAAGGTTTTTAAAAAAGTCGGCACAGAGCTGGGATTTTATTTTTTTAGATCCTCCTTTTCGTATTGGGGAGGAAATCATGAGAAAGATCTTTGATATACTGATCGAAAAGAAAGAGACTTTTGGCCAGCCCCTTATAATCTACCAGTATTTTTTTAAAAAAAATATAGATTTGGAAACAAAAAAGCTTAAAATAGTAAAAGAATCTTCTTTCGGGGATAAGAAGGTTACTTATTTAGAACCTTAAAAGAAAGGCATGATGGAAAAGATCGCTATCTGTCCCGGTTCCTACGATCCCATAACCGAGGGACATAAAGATATCATATTAAGATGCTCCAAGATCTTTAGAAAGACTATAGTAGCCGTCTCCAACAATAGGAGAAAGAAACCCCTCTATTCTTTGGAAAAAAGGATGTTCTATGTAAAAAAAGTTTTGGGTGATATAGACCATATACAGATAATTTCATTTGAAAAGCTCTTGGTAGACCTTGCAAGGGAGGCCAAAGCCAGGGTCATCGTAAAAGGCCTTAGAGCCATCTCAGATTTTGAGTATGAGTTTCAGATGGCCCAGATAAACAAAAAACTAAATCCCAGGGTAGAGACAATGTTTTTGATGACCAATCCCAAGTATGCCTACCTCAGTTCCAGCGTGATAAAAGAAATAGCTGCACTGGGCGGTTGCATAGAGGGCCTAATACCCGCAGAGATAGAAAATGATATAATCGAAAGTTTTAAAAATAATAAATTTGATTGAGAAAATGGAGAGTGATATATGGACGCTTTAGAGATGGTAGACAGGATCGAGGAATTAGTAGAAAAAAGCAAAAAACTTCCCTTTTCATCCAATGCTATAATCAACGAAAATGAGATCTACGATCTATTAGATGAGCTCCGCAGCATATTGCCCGAGGAGCTCAAACAAGCCAGGTGGATAGTAAAAGAAAGGGAGGGGATGATAGAGGAAGCAAAAAGGCAGTCTACACGGATAGTCAAGGATGCCGAAGAAAGAGCCAGGGTGCTGGTAAGCGAAACCGAAGTTTTGAAAAACGCTAACAAAAAAGCTGAAGAGCTCATGTCCATGGTAGAAGCTAAAGCAAGGACCATAAGGCTTGAAGCCGAAGACTATGCTGATGAAAAGTTAGCCAATCTGGAGGCGGTCCTCCATAAGCTGTTGTCTGCTGTCGAAAAAGGCAGGGAACAGTTTAAAGCGACCCTCAAGTCAGAAAATTAACATTGAATTTATTGGTTAATCTGTTATAGTATACAGGTTGTTCAGGCTTATAACAGGTTTGTAACTTTTTTAGATAGGAGGTTTTCCAAGATGGCTGTTCCAAAAAGAAGGACCACCAGCACAAAAAGAGATAAAAGAAGAAGCCATGACGGTCTAAAGGTTTCCAATGTAGTGGATTGTCCGCGTTGCCACGAAAAGAAACTTGCCCATCATGTATGCAAAAGCTGTGGTTATTATAAAAATAAAGAAATAATAAAGCTAGAAACAGAAAAAAAATAAGGTTTTAATATTATCGGAGGTAAGCGGTGAGTTTAGATAGTTTATTTTGCCCCTCCTCGGTTGCTGTTATAGGGGCATCCAGGGAAAGCGGCAAGGTCGGTAATACCATCCTCAACAATATCATCAATTCTCAATTTGAAGGCAAGATCTTCCCCATAAACCCCAAAACAGACATAATACACGGGCTTAAATGCTATGACTCCATATTAAATGTTCCCCAGGATGTAGACCTTGCAGTCATAGTCGTGCCGGGAAAACATGTCCTTCCTCTGTTAGAGCAATGCCACAAGAAAAATGTGGGCGCAGCCATTATAATATCTGCGGGTTTTAAGGAAGTTGGAAAAGAAGGGGCAAAACTGGAGATGGAACTGGTAAGAAAAGCCAAAGAATACGGGATCAGGATACTGGGCCCCAATTGTCTGGGATTGATAAACACTTCATGTCCTATCGATGCTTCCTTTTCACCCACCCTCCCTGATAGTGGAAGCATAAGTTTTATATCACAATCAGGTGCCCTGGGCACCTCGGTGTTAGACTGGGCTAAATATTCAAATATAGGGATATCCAAATTCGTATCCCTCGGAAATAAATCCGATATCTCGGAAAATGACTGCATACAGTTTATGAAGGATGATGAAAGCTGCAATGTGATAACGGCATACCTTGAAGGGGTAAAAGACGGAAGGGAATTTATAGATATTTGCAGCCAGGTCTCCAAAAAGAAGCCTATTATCGTGGTAAAGGCCGGAAATACAAGTGCCGGGGCCAAAGCTGTGTCCTCACACACGGGTACACTGGCAGGCTCAGGTGCAGCATACACCGCTTCTTTTAAGCAATCAGGGATAATCAGGGCCAATACTATAAAAAACCTTTTTGACTATGCTAACACTTTTGCAAATCAACCATTGCCTAACGGGAAAAAAGTTGCAATAATAACAAATGCCGGGGGTCCGGGGATTATGGCCACGGATGCCTGTGAAAATCATAATATTTCGCTGGCTTCACTGGACAAAGAGACCATAGAAAAACTAAAGGAATTTTTACCCGGAGCGGCAAACTTTTATAACCCCATAGATGTTCTGGGAGATGCGGGTTCGGACAGGTATCAAAAAACACTGGAAACGGTGCTAAGGGATGAAAACGTTAATGCAGCGATCGTCATATTGACCCCCCAGACGGTTACACAGCCTTACGAGACAGCACAGGCCATCGTGGAGGAATGGAAAGACATAAATGAGAAAGTCCCGCTTATCTGCTGTTTTATGGGAGGCGCGGCGGTAAAAAGAGGGATA
>PWSB01000041.1 GCA_003563375.1 Actinomycetota bacterium
ATTTTTGACAGCGGCCTAAAACTTGAGCTGGATTCAAATATAGCAAAGACATTGGGCATGGCAGATACAATAATCTTTACCCAGAGCAAGGACAGAGGCAAAATTGAAGAGCTAGAAAAAAGGGGAGGCCGAATAGAAAAAACCAGCGGCGGGCAAAAAATAGACATCTATGAGGCTCTTTCCCTGCTTTATAAAAAATATAAAATAACCTCAGTCCTATTGGAAGCAGGCCCCAGCCTGAATACTTCTTTTTTAAGGGAGGGCGCCATAGATAAAATGATCTTATTTTTTGCGCCTATAATAATAGGGGGAGATGGGTTGAGCATGTTCTCCGGTATTGGGACAGACAAGGTAAGCCAAGCTATAAGCCTGGATATAAAAGATTTGAAAAGGAGGGGAAGGGATTATTTGTTAACTGTATATCCCAGGGAAGATGTTTACAGGAATAATCAAACAAAAAGGAAAAATCAATAATATCCAAAGCAAGGCCGAAGGCCTTGACATATCGGTATATTGCCCTGGCCTTTCAGAGGATATCGCTGTCGGGGATTCCATATCTGTCGACGGATGCTGCCTTACTGCGGCCAGCCGGGATGGGAATGGTTTTAGGGCCCAAGTCTCTTATCAGACCATAAAAAATACTACCCTTGGGGACCTTGGGGCAGGTTCACTGGTAAACCTGGAGCCCGCCCTTCGAACCGGGGACAAGATGGGGGGCCATATGGTAACTGGCCATATAGATACAGTAGGAAATATAATGGAGATCCAAAATATGGGGGATGCTTACAGGATGGTTTTTTCCGTACCTGGGCAATACAGCCGGTTTATAGCCCAGAGAGGTTCTATAGCGGTAGACGGGATAAGTCTTACTATCTCAGAAAAGGCAGAAGACTGGTTTGGGGCAGCCATAATACCCCATACTTATAATTCCACCACCTTATGCAATAAAGGGCCCGGTCACCCTGTAAATATCGAAGTGGATATTATTGCCAGATATGTAGCTAATTATATTGGATATAACAAGGATAGAATATTGGAGGATAAATTAAAAAAATATGGATTCATCAAATAAAAAATATTTTTCTGATATCGAGACCGCTTTTGAAGATATAAGGGTGGGCAAAGTCATAATAATCGTAGATGATAGGTCTGAAAAAAACGAAGGAGTTTTTTACCAGGCGGCAGAACTTGCTTCTGCAGATTCCATCAATTTCATGATGACCCATGGGAAAAGCTTGATATGCCTCCCCTGTACAAAGGAAAGGCTTGACGAGCTAAAGATACCTATGATGGTGAGCGAAAATGAAAGGCCTCCCAGTATGGCAGCTTTCGCGGTGTCCATTGATACCAAAAATATTTCAGGGACCGGGGTGTCAGCTAAGCATAGGGCAGCTACCATAAAGAGATTTGTTGACCCTAAATCTAAACCTGGAGATTTCAACATGCCAGGCCATATATTCCCCTTAAAGGCAAATCCCGGGGGGGTACTGGTCAGGGCAGGCCATACAGAATCGGCTGTTGACCTGTCCCGGATATGCGGGCTGTATCCTGCAGGGGTCATATGTGAAGTAATAAACGAGGAAGGCGAGGTTGCACTTCTTAAGGACCTTGTGGGCATAGCTGAGCGTTTCGGCTTAAAGATACTCACTATAGAGGAGCTTATAAGGTATAGAAAAAGAAAAGAAAAACTGGTTGAAAAGATATGCGAGGCCATGCTGCCCACAAAATGGGGAGATTTCAGAGCGGTTACATACAGGTCCAAATTAGACAATGAGACACATATAGCACTGGTGAAGGGAGAGGTTGGCGGCAAAAAAAATGTACTGGTAAGGGTTCATTCCCAATGCCTTACCGGAGACACATTTGCCTCCCAGCGCTGCGACTGCGGCCAGCAACTGGACATCGCTTTAGAGATGATAAATAAAAGAGAGCAGGGAGTCCTGCTTTACATGGCCCAGGAAGGAAGGGGTATAGGGCTGTGCAATAAGATGAAGGCTTATGAGCTCCAGGATAAGGGGCTGGACACGGTAGAGGCAAATCTTAAGTTGGGCTTTGACGCAGACCTGAGGGATTACGGCCTGGGCGCTCAGATTCTATCGGACCTCGGCCTGAGTGATATTCAGCTGTTGACAAATAATCCCCGCAAAATCGTAGGCCTGGAAGGCTACGGACTTAAAGTGACCAAAAGGATACCCATTAAGATGCGGCCAAATAAAAGCAATAAACGTTATCTTGATACAAAAAAAATAAAATTAAAACATTTATTAGATTAGGAGGGACTTAAAATGCGAAAAATAGAAGGGAATCTTGACGGATCAAATTTAAAAATAGGTATAGTTGCCAGCCGTTTTAATGAATTTATAACCTCCAAACTGCTGGATGGTGCCATAGATTGCCTTACCAGGCATAAATGCCCTAAAGAAAATATCGACACGGTCTGGGTGCCGGGGGCTTTTGAGATGCCTTCTGCAGTAAAGATAATGGCTCATAAAGGAGATTATAATGCTTTGATCTGCCTGGGCGCAATAATAAGGGGGGGCACACAACATAACCAATATATTGCAAATGAGACCATAAAAGGGATTTCCAAGGTGAGCCTGGACTTTGATCTTCCTATATCTTTTGGGGTAATCACCCCTGAAACCCTCGAGCAGGCTATCGAGAGGGCAGGCACCAGGATGGGGAATAAAGGTTGGGAGGCTGCCCTTAGCGCAATTGAGATGGCTAATCTTTTCAAAGACCTGAAAAACTTATAAAAAGATTAGAAGTGCCTAAAACCAAATAGACACTTCTAATCCAATATCCCTATTAACAGCTTTTAGCTGCTCATAAGCTCTTCGGTCACATCCACTGCAGTGGATGCATCAGGGGCATAACCAGCCGCACCAATAGACTCGGCGTATTCCTGTGTCAGAGGAGCTCCTCCTACAACAACCTTTATATCCTTTGTGTCTTGGTCTGCTTTAAGAGCATCTATTACTTCTTTCATGACAGGCATAGTAGTGGTTAGAAGTGCTGAAAGACCAATTACCTTTACATCATTTTTTTTGGCTTCCTCTACAAATTTTTCATTGGGTACGTCCACGCCTATATCCACTACGTTAAAGCCTCCGCCTTCCAGCATCATGACCACAAGGTTCTTACCAATATCATGAAGGTCTCCGGCTACGGTTCCTATAAGCACGGTTCCTTTGGAGGTCGCACCCGATTCAGTCAAAAGAGGCTTAAGTATATCCATAGCTGCGTGCATAGCCCTTGCGGCTATCAGCACCTCGGGGATGTACATCTCATTTGCCTTAAACCTTTTTCCTACTACATTCATCCCAGGCATGAGACCTTCATTGAGGATATCTGAAGAATCCACTCCTGAGTCCACCAGTTTCTGGGCCACCTCTTTGCTTTTGACATTATCCCCTGCAATAATCGCATCTGCAAGTTCTTGGTATTTTGCCATTGCCTACTCCTTTTTTCCTTTTTTAATGTTTTCTTGCTTCCTTTAAGAAGCGGGAGACTTGAGTAATATAATAACAGAAAAGGAAGAAAATGTGGTTTATTTTTTCTTGACTTGGCTATCATTAAAAAGTACTATAATAGGCACTTATTAAATTTAATATAAATATATGCCAATAAGCTCTAAGGAAAGCCTTAAAAACTTACATGAAACTGTAATAAAATGTAAGAGATGCGTAGAGCTTACATCTTCAAGAAAAAAACCAGTCCCTGGAGAAGGTGCTCCAAGCGCTAAGATAATAATCATCGGTTACCAGCCAACCGAGCAAGGTGCAGGAAGTACAGGAAAACCTTTTACCGGTGATGAATCAGGTGAATTTTTAAGAAAGATCATTGATGAAGTGGGCCTCAGCCTTGAAAGGGACACCTATCTCACTTACCTCATAAAATGCAGTCCTAGAAACGGAGACACGGCCAAAGACCAGGATAAATACATAAAAAACTGTATTAATTATTTCGTAGAGGAGATCTCTATTACAACACCCCACATAATAATATCTTTGGGCCTTAAGGTTTCCAACATAATATTGGAACGGTTCTTCTCGGTCGAAAAAAAATTTAAAGATATAAATGAAATCCATATGAAGGTCTTTGAGAACCCATCATTTAAACTCGTACCTTTCTACAGCCCCCATGATGTGATGGTCGAAAAGAAAATAAGCAGGGAAAAATACATAGAAGATTTCAGCTCCCTGGCTAAGTTTCTAAAAATGGTCTGATGGAGGTCACTCAACCAAATAAACCCTTATCCTTCTCCTGCCGAACCTGTAGCAATCGGCAAGCGAATCAAAGGCAAGGTCGATCCTGTCTCCTTTTATGGCCCCTCCGGTATCTGCAGCCAGGGCCTCCCCATATCCCGGAATATATAATCTAGTGCCCAGAGGTATAACGCTTGGATCTACAGCTACTATGCCTTTCCTTACCCTCAAGCCTATGGCAGTGATCCCGTCTCCGCATAAATTCCCCCCTCCGGAGTAATAGGCTGTAGCCACCATCTTCCATTCACCTATTAGATTAAGTCCCGGCGGCTGTATCTGGGCTATTCTTGCTTTTATCCCTTCAAGAAGGTTTTGGACCTCGGACCTTTCATTCCTAACCTTTTCCAGTAGCACCTTGTTTCTGGAAATATTTTCCTGCAGCTTCTCCTCTTCTAAGATTATCTCTGCTTTGAGTACTTCTATTTCTTCTATCTTTTCTTCTGATTCTTTTAGGATGCGGCTGTACTGCTCCCTGTCAAATCTATATTGCTCAATTAGCTGAGCATCGTTTTGCATTATATTTTTAAACAAATAAAGGTTGCTTATGACTTCATTCAGATTTCTGGCTGATAATATGAATTTGGTTACCTCATCGTTTCCATACTTATAGGTATGCACTATCCTGTCTACCAGAAGCTCCTGCCTTCTTTCAATACTTTCTTTGAGTTCTTCCCTTCTGTTAAAAAGATCCTCCAGCTGGGATTCCAAAATATGCATTTCATTATTATATGATTTAATCTGTTCTTGCTTTATGCTGACCGCTGTCTCAGAAGAGATTATCTCCTCCACCAGGTCTTCTTCTTCTTCAGTAAGTCCGGTTATCTTATCCCCAAGACCTTTTAAGGTGGTGGCCCCTATTTCCTGGATGAAAAAAAATGATGCTAGAAAGGCAAGGATTATAAATGCAGAACCAAGCACCGCAGCCTTGTATCTTACTGTCTTTTCTTTTATGTAAATCATACAATATAAAATGATTTTTATTACCTTATTCTTATATTGTACATAACATCTATTATAAGTAAAATTGCGAAAAATTAGAGTTTCAAAGGCTTTGAGGCCATATCTATAAAGATAACCTATCGGGGATGGTACCGGTAATGCCCGGTCACTTTCTCCTGGCCAAGTATATTTTCTTCGCAGGTATGCCCCGGGAAGGAATAGTTATATATGACCTTGGGTATTCCAGCTCTTGTGG
>PWSB01000138.1 GCA_003563375.1 Actinomycetota bacterium
ATGTTGAGCAATATATTGGAAGTAAAAGCCAGAGGCGCGGACCTTTTCGCTATTAGCGACCAAAGAAATGGTGAACTGGAAAAACAAGTAGACCACTATTTTGCAATACCTGAAGTAATAGAGGAGCTTTCTGGAATACTTACAGCCATCCCTTTGCAGCTATATTCCTATTATATTGCCAAGAACCTGGGCAGGGACGTGGACCAGCCCAGAAATCTTGCCAAAAGTGTGACTGTGGAGTAAAGCATTGGAAATATATTCGGTAGGCACAGATATAATAGAAGTCCACAGGGTAAAAAGGGCTATAAATGATTACCGTTTATTCAGGTCAAGGGTATATACTTCAGAAGAGATAGCTTATTGTGAAGGCAAGGGCATTGTAAAATACCAGAGTTATGCAGCTAGGTTTGCAGCCA
The DNA here is from genome assembly GCA_003563375.1 of Actinomycetota bacterium. GTDB lineage: Bacteria > Actinomycetota > Humimicrobiia > Humimicrobiales > Humimicrobiaceae > Halolacustris > Halolacustris secundus. Next base: position 417 of record PWSB01000138.1, read on the forward strand.
AAGAAGCTGTGGCCAAATCATTGGGCACAGGGTTCGGCAAGAAGCTGTCTTTAAAAGAAATAGAGATTTTTATAAAATCAGGCAGGCCTCTGGTTCATATTGCCGGCAAGGGGTCTACCCTTATGGGGTCATTGGGCATATCCAGGGTAGAAGTCTCTATCTCCTCAACCAGGCAATATGCTGTGGCTTTTGCCGTATCTTTAATATAATGCCTTAAAGCAACCCCTATTTTTCTGTTATAATATCATTAATACATAATTATGAGGGATAAAATGGAAAGGATCCTTAAGGGAAGCAGAATAGCAGAGATAGACCGCAGATGCATAGATGAAGGTATAGACTCCAAGATGCTTATGCAGAATGCAGGCAGCAGCGTGGCCCGCGTGGTTAAAAGCGACCTTGGGAACAAAAAAGATTTAAAAGGTATAGTAGTGTGCGGCGGGGGCAATAATGGGGGCGACGGATTCGTAGCAGCCATTGACCTTATAAGGGAAGGGATAGATATAAAGGTCTTTTTTACACAGCCTTCGGAAAGATTTAGCGAGGATACAGCTTTCTACTTTTCAAGATTGGAGGATTTGAAGAAGGAAAATATTTTCTTTCTAAATATTGAGGATAAAAAATCAGAGGGATCTTTTACCGGGCAGTTAAAAGAGGCCCATTTTCTAATAGATGCCATTTTTGGGACAGGAATCCATGGCAAAGACTTATATGGACAGGCTAGAAAGCTTATAGAGGTCATAAACAGCATACGGCCAAACAAGATTTATTCAGTGGATATCCCATCTGGCGTGGATTCAGACAATGGAAAGGTATTGGGCATAGCCATAAAAGCTGATACTACTGTAACCTTTGGATGTAAAAAATTGGGGCTCATAAATCAGCCAGGTGCTTACCATGCAGGGAGGGTAAAGGTTGCGGATATCGGAATACCCTCAAGATATTTTGAACAGTATGAGCAGATCTTTGAACCGGGCATGGACTGGGTTGCAGAAAAGCTTCCCGCAAGGGAACCCTGGACCTACAAGCACAGGGTAGGAAAGCTTCTGGTTGTCGCTGGCTCGGTAGGGCTTACCGGAGCAGCTTGCATGGTCTGTACTTCTGCCATGAGAGCCGGTGCAGGGTTGGTGACCCTGGTATGCCCGTGGGAGCTTAATAATATATTCGAACAAAAATTAACAGAGGTCATGACTTTTCCCGTAAACCAGACCGAAGACATCTCTATCCATTATGACAGCCTGGAAGAGATACTCGATCTTAGCAAAGATTTTGACGCCTTGGCAGTAGGGCCCGGAATATCCAAAAACTCCGGTACTATCAAGCTGGTCAGAGAGCTCTTAAAGAGGATAGAAAAGCCGATTGTGCTTGATGCTGACGGACTGGCGGCCATCTATGGGCCCCGGGAAGTAAACAATGACCCTGATATCGATTTTTCTAATGTGATCATTACTCCGCATTCCGGGGAACTTGCACTTATCCTGGGAATGGACACTATCAAGCTTGAGGAAAGATATGATATAAATATCAGAGCCTCCAAGGAATACAACCTGGTTTCGGTGTTGAAGGGCCCGTCCACGCTGATAAGCAGGCCGGACGGGACCACAGTCATAAATAACACCGGAGACTGGGCCCTTGCCACAGCAGGGACAGGGGATATTCTTACAGGGATTATCTCCTCGCTAGCCAGCCAGGGCATGGATAATTTCCATAGCGCGGTCTGCGGTACTTATATCCAGGGGATGGCTTCGGATATGGTATCCCTTAATACGGGAAAGACTTCAATGGTGGCTACAGATCTTCTGGAAGGGATAAAAAAAGTTTTTTTAAAGTTAGAAAAAATAAAATATAAGGAGTATAGACATGGCTGAATTAATGGCAAAGGACATAATGAACAAAAATGTCATAACCATAAATAAGGATGCTTCCGTAGAAGAGCTTTCCTCTCTTTTGTTGGAACACAGGATCAGCGGGGTACCGGTTTTAGATGATGATGGCAATATGGTCGGAATAGTTACCGAAGGAGACCTGATTGTCACGGATGCCGACCTCCAGTATCCGAGATATTTCAAGCTCCTGGACAGCATAATCTATCTTGAGAGCCTTTCCAAGTTTAAGAAGAACCTAAAAAAACACCTTGCCACCAAGGTCGAGGAGATAATGAGCGAAGAGGTCGTAGCTGTGAGTGAGGATACTCCTATAAATGAGATAGCCAATACCATGACCTCGAACAACATAAATAGGGTTCCGGTAACAGATGACAATAATAATCTGGTGGGCATCATTACCAGGGCTGACATAATAAAATCAATGGATACAGAGAGATAGTGGGAATAGATAACAATAAATTCCCTGCATGGGTAGAGGTCGATCTAAATAATCTGGATTATAATTTTTCGGTTTTAAAAAAACTTGCTGATAAGGGCCGCAAAAAGATAATGGCAGTGGTAAAAGCGGATGCTTATGGTCACGGGGCTTTTGAAGTATCCAAACGCGCCTTGGCAAACGGAGCCTATGGCCTGGGTGTAGCCCGGGCCCAGGAAGGGAAGTCCCTCAGGCAGAATGGGATCGGCTGCCCTATATACATATTGGGAGAAACCGGGCCCGATGAGGCAGATACTGTGTTGACCTACAGCCTGGTACCTTCCCTAAGTTCATTGGAGGGTGCTTTGATGTTTGACCGGATAGCCCAAACTGCAGGTACCCGCCTGAATTGCCATATAAATATAGATACAGGCATGCACAGATTGGGAATAGACCACAGCAAGGCAGCAGAGTTTTTTACCTGCATAAAAAAATTAAACCATTTGAAAGCAGAAGGGATATTTACTCATTTTGCCTGTGCATCGGATAAAAAATCCTTGCTTACCAAAAAACAGGCAGCCAGGTTCTCTAAAGCTGCCCAAGAAGCAAAAGACATATTAGGCCCCATAGACCTTATACATAGCGAAAACAGTGCAGCATGCATTAGCAGCATTTCCCAAGAATTGGATATGCTCAGGCTGGGGATAGCAATGTATGGGCTAAATCCTTTTGATGGGGGATGCCCGCTAAAACTAAGGCCGCTATTAAGCCTCAAAGCCAGGGTAAGGCTTATAAAAAATATCGGCAAGGGAGAGACGGTATCCTATTGCGGTACCTTCAAAGCAAAAAAAGACAGCACAATAGCTACTTTCTCTATAGGATATGCTGATGGCTACAGCAGGCTTTTTTCAAACCGGGCAAGGATAATCATCAGCGGTGAATATGCGCCGGTTGTGGGCAATGTTACCATGGACATGTTTATGGCGGATATATCCCATATAAAAGGAATAGATATAGGGGATGAGGCTATATTGATAGGAAGGGCAGAAGACAAGGTCGTAATGGCGGATGAGCTTGCAAGTGTTATGGGCACCATAAATTATGAGATCGTCTGCATGTTAAGGTCCAGACTGCCAAGGGTATTTAAAAAATAGAAGGGAGATTAATTTGAAAGTAATCGGGTTTAACGGAAGTCCGCACAAGAAAGGCAATACATTTTTAGCCATAAGACAGGTGTTCGGCCAGCTTGAGGCGCAGGGTATAGAAACAGAGATGATATCTATCGGTTCCGAAGAGGTCAGGCCGTGTGACGGATGCGGGGAATGCAAAGAGACCAGGGATGGATTCTGCATCATAGATGATGATGATGTAAACATCTATATGAAGAAGGCATATGACGCGGACGGTATGGTCATAGGGACACCTGTTTATTTCGGGTCGGTCACCCCGAAAGTAAAGGCCCTTGTGGATAGGATGGGCTATTGTTCAAGAGCAGGAGGTTATCTGCTTAAGCGGAAGGTTTGCGTCGCGGTTGCAGCGGTAAGGAGGCAGGGTGCAGTAGATGCCTTAAACCAGATAAATAATATGTTTATGTTAAACCAGTGCGTCCTTCCCTCATCGGTCTATTGGAATTTTGGCATAGGCCGAATACCCGGGGAGATCAAAAATGATGTGGAAGGCATGGAAACCTTGAAGATCCTCGGGGAAAATATGGCCTGGCTTATAAAGAAAATAAATGGCTGACTTTTCAATTGGGATCAAAATAAAATATTTAAACAATATTAGGGGGTAAAATGCAAGCTGCTGACATTTTAGGGTTGGGTATAGGGTCTGTAGTGATGATACTTTTAATCGCCTGCTGGGCTATCCTTATGCTTTTTTTTCTGTTTCTTTTTGTTCTATGGATTATCACCATAATAGATTGTGCAAAAAGAAAAGATGAAGAATTTCCAGATGGAGGAAAAGATCCAAAGATCATCTGGCTGGTAATACTTACAGCCAGTTGGCTGGTAAGTTTAAATTGGGTGGCGGCAATCGTTTATTATTTTGTGGTAATGAGAAAAAAGCCTCTTAAAAGATGAGCTAAACAAACCTGTTTAAATAAAAAAGGGCGATTGGCTTGTGCCAATCCCCTTTTTATTCGAAATTTCTTGAGAAGAAAAAAGAATCAATACATTGCAGCTGTTCCCCAGAGGACCGCCCAAATAACTGAAAAAAGTACAGCCCAAACTATGGGAAGAACAACACCCAGAACTATACCGGCAATATCAAATTTTTTCCCAGCCTCACTTGCTTCGCCTTTGCTTATTTTTACAAGGTCAATGATACCAAGTATTATTGCCGCCAGTCCTGCTCCACCGCCTATGAAAGGAATAATAGAGCATATGCCCAGGATCAATGAAGCTTTGGCCATTCCACTCGGTTGTCCTTTTACGTCTTGCATGTGACTCCTTTCAAGAAGAATTTTATATGTTTGATTTTCATTATATAAACTATAATATAATAATACAACTGAAATTATAAAGAAGTTATTTAAAAGGTTAATTTTTATTATCATAATTTTTATATCCACAAAAAACAAGCTTTTATGGGGAAATGGTTGGGCTTAACCGTTAGTTTGACAGCGTAACCAAACTCCAACCCCCCCGAGCCCAAGCTGATATA
>PWSB01000235.1 GCA_003563375.1 Actinomycetota bacterium
AAAACTGCTAGAACATATTCAATATAGAGAGTATATAGAAAATAAGCATGATTAAAAATATTACTATAAAAATGGTAAATAGGATTTTTCCTGCCGTATTTTCTCCTTCCTTCCTGAACCCGAATATTGCAGATACCAAGGCTATTATAAAGCTTAATATCGCTATTATGAGGAATGCCATACTGGGGTCCCTTACCGGTATAGGTTCTTCTGGAGCTGGTTCCTCAGGGGCCGGTTCCTCCGGTACGGGCTCTTCAGGCGCTTCCTCGACAGGCTGGACTTCCTGGGGCAGTTCTATTGTTACCTCTCTGCCGTCCGGAAGGGTGATGGTGCATGAAGAGATCAAAAAGACCGCAATTGCCAATAAAAATACTAAAGAAACTATATATATACTATTTGCCTTCATGGTTTCCTTTCAAAATTTAATATTTAAATGATTTTACAAACGTATACTATTACATTAAATCCAGACCTTAAAAAAAACAAATAAAAAAAAATTATTAAAGGAAAACCACATGCAAACCTAGTAGCTGTAAAACCCTACCAAAGCTCCTTTACAGTCCCTTAAGTATAATGTATCCCCATCATTGTTCCATACAGGGGTGTCGCTGTTCCAGTACAGGCGCGTGCCGGTGTCCGTTCCTTTTCCACTATGGATATATACTTTCCGCCCGTTATCCAGCACAAACCTTGGAAACCGATATATCTTCGTGGCCATATCCTTTATGGTCCACCCGGTAAGGTTTACTGGGCTGCCTGAAACATTTTTAAGTATTACATACTCTCCATTTAAATTAACCCTGTCATCCCCCGGCGCATTATAGTTTAGCATGATCTCTATGCCGTCATATTCCGATTCTTTCCAAAGGCCTATCTTTTTCTCTCTTGCATGCTCTTCCGCTTGAAGAAGAACCTCATTGTAGGCTGTATCGGGTGGATAGGTATACACGTTGGCAAACCCCCTATAGACCAATTCCAGGTTTATGAAGAAATCCTCAAGAAAAATATATCTTAAAAGCCTGCCGTACCTGTCTTTGTCTGTCTCATCCTTTTCCATGATGACGGCCTTATCCTCTATCATAGCCATTAGAGCCACTGTCGACTCATTATAAAAATATTCCCCTTCTTCCGGGGTATTTATTCCAAGCAGCCTTACCCTTTTTTCTCCTGCTACAATCGTGTCCCCGTCTATTACATAATCCACTATATAGTGGCCATCAGGCAATTGAGGGCTATATTCTGGTGCGGGCTCATACCGCAGTGCACAGCCCGCGGATAAGAATACCAATAAAAGGATAGTTACGGCCAGACTAGCTTTTCCTGATCTTTTTAAAATCATCAATTGTTTTTTTGCTAAGCCTTCTTTCGAGGTTGTAAAAAGTAGATTTGCTTTGGCTGTTTATCTTTTTTATCTGCTGACCTAACTGCCTTTTTGATTCATCAAGCTCGATACCGAACTCCCTGGAGGAGATACGGAAAATGTTTCCCTTAAAGACAACTTTTTGCTGGGTGTAGTCCGAGGTTACTACATAGACCTTATTATAATGAGGGCTGGTCTCCACCAGTTTCTCTATTACGCTATCCGCTGTCTCCCCGCTTCCGGAATATATGACCTTTATATGGCTGTAAGAATGAATGACAGCCGCCTGGTTTTGGGTATGTCTTGCATCAAAGACCAGTATGATTTCCCTTTTTTTATGATGATAATATGAAATAAGGTCATTTATGAGCCGGTCCCTGTAAAAGGCCAGGGCATCATTGCCGATATCCTTTTCCTTTATAAGATTAAATATAAAATTATAGCCATCCACTACAAGTAATTCAGTCACCTGACCACCTCCCTATATATCCTATACAGGATTATACCACTGGCTACAGATACATTTAAGGACTCCATATCTGTGGTCATTTCTACATTTATGAGATAGTCGCAGTTTTTAGCTACCAGCCTGCTCAACCCTTTTTGCTCACTGCCCATTACCAGCACAAGGGGAAAGTTCCATTGCGCTTCCCCTATACCTGTCGATCTGGTTTTTTCGGCTTCTGCCCCGTATATCCAAAAACCGGATTCCTTAAGTTTTTTTATTGCTCCCACAAGGTTGGGGACCCTAAAGACCTCGACCCCCTCAAGGGCACCCGCAGAAGTTTTGGCTGCTTTGGCGGTTACCTGTACACTGCGTTTTTTGGATATTGCCAGCCCGTCGGCCCCAAACGCTGCGCAGTTCCTTATTATCGACCCGAAATTCCCAACGTCAGTTATCCCGTCAAGCATTACCAAAAAGCTTCCTGGGGTTATTTGCTGGTCAAGATAATGGTCCAGGCTGTGGTAATTATAGGGGGACACTTCTGCTGCAATTCCCTGGCTTGTATCATACCCTGCGGCCACCCGGTCTCTTATGAAATCTAAAAACAACTTTTTATCAAGTCCCAGGATGGGGATTTTTTTATCCTGGCAGGCTTGCTTTATTTCAGTGATGGTCTCTGTTGGTTTCCTTTCACTGTTCAGGTACAGGCTATATATCTTTCTTTTGCCGGCATTTTTGGTCACAGTCAAATAAACCGGGTTTACCCCATATATGTATTCCCTGTCCTTTGAACCAGCCATCATGGGTAACCGTTAAAGCGCAAGACTTCTTCCAAGGGCCTCTTGGGTACATGAAGGATACCACGATCATCCTTATAATATTTTATTGAACCCCTCCGGGCCTCCTCGAAAACCGGCTGCTCTGCACTAAAGCCCAGTGCAATGACAAATTCTATTTCCCTGTCCCGGGGGAGATTTATGATCTTTGCTATCTGCGCCCTATCGCAGGACTCTATGATGCAGCTGCCTATACCTTCCTCCAAAGCTGCCAGGATCAGGTTCCCTGCCGCCAGCCCGGAGTCTACCTTATAGTGTCTTGAGGCTATATTTTTGTTGGCTGCAAATATTATAAATGAGACAGGCTCTTCTCCTTTTTTGGGTCTGCCTTCAGGTTCAATATAGCCTGCCCATTCAGTGAATCCGAATATTTTTTTCACCATATCCGTCTGGTCCACAGCTATAAACTCAACAGGCTGGAGGTTGGCTGCGCTGGGTGCCAGCCTTGCGGCATTTACAAGCTTTTTTAATATATCCTTTGGTATCTTCTCCTGTAAGAATTTTCTTATGGTCCTTCTTTTAAGTATTAGGTCATACATCATCTTTCCCCCTGTATTTCCAGATTGTACCTTCTTTTCTATCTTCCAATATTATTCCCTGTCTTTCCAGCTTCTGCCTTATGCTGTCTGCCTTTTTATAATCCTTCTCTTTTCTAGCCTTTTGCCTTTCAGCTATCATCTCTTCTACCTCTGCTTTATCCAACCTGCCTTCATCTTCTTGGGCTCCCATTTCATCTTTTAGGTCAAAACCCAATACCCCGGTAAGTTCCAGGATCATAACTTGGGCTTCCCTTAAGCCGGCAGAGACAGCCTGGCTGTTACTAAAACCCTGGGCCTGTATAAGCATATTTATTTTTTTTATCATCTCAAATATTGCCCCCAGGGCTCTGGCTGAGTTCAGATCATCATCCATTGCAGCAATAAATTCTTTTTTCCCTGCCGAAGCTATCTCCTCAAGTTCGGGTTCAACACCGGCAGGTTCCTGTTGCTGGAATAGAAACCTCATGTTCCTTAAAGTATTGGAGATCCTGTTTACAGCTTTTTTTGCTTCTATAAGCTTGGAATCGCTGAATTCAAGGGGGCTTCGGTAATGAGTGGACAATATAAACATCTTTATGCTGTTATGGTTATATTTTTTTAGACAGTTTTTGAGGATCCACTCTTTTTTAAGCCCGTCTGATTTTGACATTTTTTCTTCTTTTACCTCTATCATCCCATTATGGAGCCAATACTTTACAAAGGTTTTGCCCGGATAAGCCGCCTCGGATTGGGCGATTTCATTCTCATGATGAGGGAACACCAGATCCAGGCCTCCTCCATGGATATCTATGCTTCTGCTCAACAGGCTGGTGGACATAGCCGAACATTCAATATGCCATCCAGGCCTGCCTCTGCCCCAGGGGCTTTCCCAGCTGGGCTCTCCAGCCTTTGCTTTTTTCCATAATGTGAAATCAATATGGTCTTTTTTCCCTTCCTCACCTGCATCCTGATGCTTCATCTCTTCTATCCTCTGGCCCGAAAGCTTGCCGTAGGCAGGAAATTTTTTTACTTCAAAATATACATTGCCGTCTGACACATAAGCAAAGCCGTTTTCTATTATCCTTTTTATGATTTCTATGATCTGGGGTATGGTCTCCGTTGCCAGGGGCATGCTTTTAAACCCGGATATTTTCAAATTTTTCAAATCATTTTGGAAAGCCTCTATATACCTTCCGGTAATCTCCTGGTAGCTGACACCCTCCTGTTTTGCCTTGCCTATTATCTTATCCTCTATATCTGTTATGTTCTGTACATAATCTACAGCATAGCCTTTATATTCAAGATAGTTTCTGACCATATTAAAGACCACCACCGGCCTGGTGTTGCCGATGGATATGTAATTGTAGACAGTCGGCCCGCAAACATACATGCTGACTCTGTTTATATCAGATGGCTCAAAGACTTTTTTTCTTCTTTCCAGGGTATTATAGATCTTGAGAGTCATCTTCTGTATTTTCCTTTCCTTTTTTTAAGCTTTTTAGTTCCTTTTCCAAGAAACCTATCCTGGCGCAGCAATCGCTTAGGACATCATTAACAGGGTCCGGTAGGTTCATCCTGTGAAACTGGTCAGAAAGCACTTTCTCTCCGCCTACCTTGACTATCTTGCCGGGGACCCCGACCACCGTACAGTTATCCGGGACCGGTTTTATAACTACAGCCCCGGCACCTATCAAAACATCATTTCCTATTTCTATGGAACCAAGGACCTTGGCACCAGCAGAGATGACCACCCTGTCTCCTATGGTAGGATGCCTTTTGCCTTTCTGTTTTCCTGTGCCTCCCAGGGTGACACCCTGATAAAGGGTCACATCATCACCTATCCGGGTGGTCTCCCCTATCACCACCCCCATGCCGTGGTCTATAAAGAACCTTTGGCCTATTTGTGCTCCTGGATGTATCTCTATCCCTGTAAAAAAACGGCTCACCTGTGAGATCCATCTGGGGATAAAGGGTATTTTGTGCCTGAGGAGCCAATTGGCTGTCCGGTGGTTTATTACCGCATGCAGGCCTGCATAAGTGAATATTATTTCCATGGTGCTTATAGCAGCAGGATCCCTTTCTTTGGCAACCTTTACCTGTTGTCTTATTTCGCTTACCAGTCCCATCTTGCTTTAAAAACTCCTTAGTCTGTTTTATCTTTTAATACAGTACATGGGCCCAGGCATACTTCTAGCCAGG
>PWSB01000028.1 GCA_003563375.1 Actinomycetota bacterium
ATTCTCTACACAGCTTGCCAAGGTCTTTGTCATAGGTGATCCTGGGCAGGTTCATAAAAAGGTTTGCTCCATTTTTTTTACAATAATCCTTTAAGGCTATCAATTCTTGGTGGGGCTTGCCATAATAAATAATATTTACCGCTCCGCTATCCGCTGCAGCCTGTATGCCTTTGAGATCATAAACGGAAGCAGAAATATCGATTTTCTTGGTGCTGTTTTTGTCTATCATTGGGTCATCCAAAAAATATGAGGACATGTAATATCTCAGCTCATATTCTTTTAGATCCGCCTGCTCTTGGTCTTTTTTGACCTTTAAGCGGTTAGAGTCATATAAATAAAGGCTTTTGGCTTCCCCATCGAGCTTTTGGTCAAAGTATTTAAAGACACGGTCATTTTCAGATACCTGCAAAGGCTTGTCTACCTCTATACGGTAGTTGACTTTATTTTTCTTTTTCACCAATACTTGGGCTTTTTTAACAGTTATCCTTTCATTTCCCTTATTAGTCCAAACCTCTAAAAGGTCTCCGCTGCCTATAGGAATTTTGCCGCTTATCACAATAGCTTCTACCCTCTTTTTCCTCTTGCTGTATTCTATATCTTCTATACGGCCTGCAAAATTTCCTATGCTTCCACTGGTCTTGGGATTTATTATCTTTTGCGGGAACGTCTTGTTAAAATATCCCAAACCGGCCTCCCTTAAAAATATCTGTTTCAGCTTATAAATATCCTTTGGGTCCACCACGTAATTATCTTGATCGGCATAATAGGAATCAATATATTTTCTATATATCTTGGTGACAATACCAACGTATTCAGGCGTCTTCATCCTGCCTTCTATTTTTATGGCATCCACACCAGAACCGATTAGTTTGGGCAAAATCTCTATGGCGGACAGGTCTTTTTTTGAAAAATAATAAAGATGCTTCTTGTTCTCTACATGAAATCTGTCATTGTCCTTAGAAAGCAGGCGGTATCTCATCCTGCAGGGCTGGCTGCATCTTCCCCTGTTTCCGCTCCTTCCGCTGGCAAGTGAGCTAAGATAACAATGTCCTGAAAAAGAATAGCACTGGGAGCCGTGGCCGAAGACCTCTAGCTCTATATCACTGTTTTCTGCTATATGCCTTATCTGGTTAAGAGTCATCTCCCTGGCTAACACTACCCTTTTTATACCCATACCCTGGAGCATGAGGACTGAATCCAGGTTATGGATATTCATCTGCGTGCTGGCATGGAGGCGAAGATGCGGGAAAAGGTCTTTTATGAGCTTGTATATCCCTAGATCCTGGATTATTATGCCATCCTGGCAAATATTGGAATAATAGTTTAAAAATCTTGCAGCCTCCAAAATCTCCTCGTCCTTTATCAAGGTATTCAAGGTCAGGTAAATCTTAGCTTTTCTACGGCTCGCTAAAATAGCTGCTTTTTTTAACATGGACAGGTCAAAGTTTGGCGCATAAGCACGCGCGCCAAAACTGGTATAACCAAGATATACCGAATCTGCCCCTCCATTTAAAGCAGCTTTTAGGTGTTCCCAGCCTCCCGCAGGGACCACCAGCTCGATTTTATCTTTTTCTTTTTTCATGTTCTTTGTACCCTGTAAAAACCTGCTCCGCTTTCAATGTGCAGCCCTGATCCTTGCAGGCGGTCACATAATAGGTTAAGCCCTATTGAATCCGAGGCCATATGTCCGCATATTATAGCAGTCAGCCCACAATCCTCAATAGCTTTTATGTTGTCTATGCTGTAATGCATGCCCACTATGGTATCTATGCCTGCCTTCTTCAGATATGAAAATATCTCCGATGGAGGGTCTAATCCCCCGGTCATATCCACAAGGTATGCACCCAGGGGCTTTGCGGTCCCGGGGCTGCCTACAATATGAGGCTTGACACCATCCATAGCAGACATCCTGCATTCAGGTATTTCTTTTATCCCTGCGATTACATCCACCGGCAGGAGCCTGCTTTTTCCTTTGAGGAACCTTAGAAAAAAATCCTGCACCAGATTGTCTACAGGTGTATGAATGCTCAAAAGAGGGATTTTTAAAAATCTGGCTGCATCCCTGACCCTTAAATGGTTTTGTGCTCCTGCCTCTATCTGGGCCTCCCTGATAACCTTGTCTGCCAGTTTTTTGGCAACCTTGTTATCCACACCCGACATTTCCCAATTTTTTTGCTGTATCCTGGCTACTTGGGGCATCATATAAGCAGCTGAACAAAGGGGATGATGGCTCAAGACACCGTCTATATTTTTGAGCCTTTCTACCATTAAAAGTTCCGCTACACCGATATCTATTCCCACAAATACAGTTGACAGGTCAGCATCAGGCAGATTTATGACCCTGCAGTCGGGGAAATCCTCAAATCCTGAAGGATGGGCTTTTCTTCCCATAGCTTCAGCTATATCATGTATATCTTTAAGTTTCATGGGTTAGGGTTATCCTATCATAAAGGGATAACAATACTCAAGGACACTAGGGGTTGGAGATGACAGCTAAAGATTCAGCTCCCTTTTAAGCTTTTCGTATTGAGGTATCTTCTCCTTAAGCTTTTCTGCCTCGTCTTTCCATCCTTCTAGCTTTTCTTGGGCTCTGGCGAGGTTTTTAAGCACACTCTTCCTGCTGGTACCGCAATCAACCTTTTTGGAATCTATACAATTGCCTATGTCTATCGAATCATAATAATACTTGTCAAAATATGGAGAGAACTCTTTTAGCTCCTTTAAGCTTAACTCCTTTAGGTCTATATTGTTTTGTATGCAATGGCCCACCAGCTTGCCTACTATATTATGGGAATCCCTGAAGCTAGCCCCCTTTTTTACCAGGTAATCTGCAACATCGGTAGCCTGTATAAAGGTCCCTTTTATCCTCTCGCCCAAAGGTTTGAATTTAATATTTTCAAGCAGCCTTGTAAAAACGGCTATGCTTGAACATGTCCTTTCCACCGCAGAAAAAAGTATCTCCTTGTCTTCCTGCAGGTCCCTATTGTAAGTGGAAGGAAGGCCTTTTAAGAGCATCAATGCCTGGGTAAGGTTCCCTGCCACTACAGCACTTCTTGCTCTTGTAAGCTCCAGGAGGTCAGGGTTTTTTTTCTGGGGCATTATGCTGCTGCCCGTACAAAAAGCTTCATCTATTTCTATAAGGGAGAATTCATGGCTGGAATAGACCACAAAATCTTCTGATATCTGGCTAAGATGCAGCATTGTCTTTGAACAGCAATAGATAATATCCAGTATAAAATCCCTGTTTGAGACAGTGTCCATGGAGTTAGGGTCCTGTTTGGAAAATTTAAGCAGCGATGCCATCAGTTCCCTGTCCAGGGCAAATCCACTCCCAGTGCAAGCCGCAGCTCCAAGCGGAAGGGAATCAGAGGCATTGAAACAATTTGAAAAGCCCTCTATGTCCCTTGAAAACTTTTCAAAAAAAGAAAGAAGATAATGAGCCGCAAGAACAGGCTGTGCTATCTGAAGGTGGGTGTAAGCTGCTATGATACAATCCTTTTCTTTCTGTGCAAGATCCACCAGACTTTTCTGCAGCTTGACCAGGTTTGTTACCAGGGTGTAGGATGCATCCTTTGCATACATCCTTTCATCTACTACTACCTGGTCATTCCTGCTCCTGCCAGTATGTATTTTTTTGGCCTCCGGGCCTGCGTATTCTATTAGTTTATTCTCAACAAGGCTGTGTATGTCCTCATAACCTGATACACTATGGGTCTCAATATAATATTTAACCTTTTCCAGGCCATCCAATATTTTATCAGATGTGACCCTGTCCACGATACCTATGGACCTCAACCCTCCAAGATAGGCCATGCTTCCCATTATGTCATAGAGATACAATTTTTTGTCCAAATCCAGAGAATTCGTATATTCTTCTACAAGCCTGTCAGTATTTTTTTGTATCCTCCCTTTCCAGATCTTATCCATCTATCCTTCCTTTTTTACCCAGAAGTTCATAAGTATAACCCCATAGCTTTATAAAGCTTTCAGAATGCCGGGGGTCGAACCTGTCGCCTTTATCGTATGTGGCAAGGCCTATATCATAAATAGAGTGTGGGGATTTTCTTCCCACAATCGAAAAGTTATGGTGCCCAAGCTTAACCTTTACCCTGCCTGTGACATATCTCTGGCTTTCCTCAAAAAATGATGAAAGGCAATTTCTCAAAGGGGTAAACCACAGGCCATAGTAAGCAAGTTCAGCCATTTTTTCTTCCTGGATATATTTGTAATGGGCAAGCTCTCTGTCCAGCACCAGCGCTTCAAGCTCCCTATGGGCTTCTATTAAGACCACAGCAGCAGGTGCTTCATATATCTCCCTGGACTTTATGCCCACAAGCCTGTTTTCAACCATGTCTATCCTTCCCACACCGAATGCTCCGGCTATCTTACCCAGACTTTTTATAAGGTCATAAGGTGCCATTTTCTGCCCATCCAAGGCAGTTGGAACACCCCTGTCAAAATCAATCTCTAAATACTGGATATCTCCAGGTTTCTTGGTTATCCTGGTCCAGCTGTATATTTCCTCGGGGGGCTCCCGGTACGGGTCTTCTAGAACCCCGCATTCAATGCTTCTCCCCCATATGTTTTCGTCTATGCTGTAAGGGGACTTTTTGGTCACGGTTATCTTTATATTCTTTTCTTTGGCATACTCTATTGCCTCTTCCCTCGAAATATTCCATTCCCGCTGGGGTGCGATTATAGCAAGTCCCGGGTCAAGGGACCTTATGCCTACATCAAACCTTACCTGGTCGTTACCCTTGCCCGTACAACCATGGGCCACGGCATCCCCACCTTCAGACTTGGCTGTTTCCACCAGTTTCTTTGCTATGAGGGGTCTTGCCAGGGCAGTAGCCAGAGGATATTTTTTCTCATAAAAAAGATTTGCGCCTATGGCCGGTAATATATAATCGTTTACAAATTCTTCCTTGGCATCTACTATCAAAGCCTTGTCAGCCCCTACCCCAATTGCCCTCCTGTAAGCTTCCTGGAGGTTTTCCGGCTGACCCACATCCACCAGGGCAGCTATCACTTCTGCACCATATTTTTCTTTAAGCCAGTTTATAGAAATGGAGGTATCCAGTCCTCCGGAATAAGCTAATACTATTTTTTTCATGTCTTCTCCTTAAAAACTATTTAATAAAACTTCGATCTTTTCTGCGTCTTCATCTGACTTTAGCACGCAGAGAATTGTATCATCGCCGGCAACCGTTCCCAGTATCTCTAAAAAGTTTATTCCATCTATTATAGCGGCGACCCCTTGAGCTTCCCCGGGATAGGTCCTCAATACCAATATGTTCTTGGCACGGTTAACAGATAATACGCTTTCTTGAAATTTTG
>PWSB01000017.1 GCA_003563375.1 Actinomycetota bacterium
GCGCTCATAATCCCTGGGGGATATGCGCCGGACAAGATGAGGAAAAATGGCCTTATGGTCAGCCTGGTAAAGACCTTGTTCAGGGATTGCAAAGTATTGGCGGCTGTATGCCATGGGCCCTGGATGTTTGTGGAAGCAGACCTTCTCAAAGGCAGGAAGGTTACAGGAGCCAAAGCTATTTCTACTGACCTTGAGAATGCAGGGGGGCAATTTGTCGACAAACCGGTTGTGGTGCAAGACAATATCATAACTTCAAGAGGGCCGGGCGACCTGCCTGAATTTTGCAAAGCAATAATCATAATGATACGGGAATACTTTAAAGACAGGTAATTCACCTTAAGGAGGAGTGATGTTTGAAGATCTAATGTTTCAGAAATGTCCAAAATGTGACAGCTGGCTCTATAAAAAAAGAAAATTGCATGAAGGCATATCAGGTGCTTTTGCCGCCGATATAAGCATAATTGAGGATCCTGACGGGGATCCGGTCTATGTTTGCCAAAACTGTAAAGCAAAGCTTGTGCATGTGATAGCTAAGGGAAGGCCTTTAGTCTATAAGCTCTCGCATGTCAAATCATAAATCTAATTTAAGGGTGATAATATGAACGGTCAAATACAAGACAGATTAAATGAGATACTTGAGGTTTTAAAATCCATAAATGAAAACCTAAATGAAATGAAGTCAAATGCAGTTGAAGAGGAAGAAGATTATTATATTTAAAGCTGCAGCAAGCAATTTTACAAAAAGTCCATCTCCGGCTTTTCCTTGCCAAAAACAGACTTTATCTCTTCTATGAGCCTATCAGCTGTTATATCGGATTTTTCCAAAAAAGAGACTGCGCCGGCTTTTGCCATCTCTTTTCTTTTGCTTTCGGTACCAAAACTTGTAAAGGCTATTACCTTTGTATGGGGGATCTCCCGGCTTATTATCCTGGTAGCCTCTATGCCGTCCATTACCGGCATCATTACATCCATCAATATTACATCAGGGTTTAACTCTTTGGAAAGTTTAACTGCCTGGCGGCCGTTTAAAGCTTCTGCCACAGGCTCTATCGTATCATCATCTTCTATTAGATCTTTTATGGCAAATATTGTATAAGGATTGTCTTCTACGATCATAAGGTTTATGTTTCTTTTTTCTTTCATAGTTGGGCCCTATAGGTAAAACACATTAAAACACTTCATGATTACAACCAAGACTATACATAAAGAGCAACAATGCTGTCAATAAAAAACGCTTATTTTTTTATTTTTATCATTTATATATTTTCACCGCAATATGGACAGCGTTCCTCTTGCCTGGCTATTTTTTTACCGCATCTTTTGCACTGGGACAGAGGTTTACCTGGGTCCTCTACTGTTTTGGCCCGGCAGTATGGGCAAAGTGTGGCTAGTTTTTTTACAAACCTCCCACATTCCGGACATTTTTTTTCAGGATCTTCTGTATTCATATTTTGACCTTTTTTTATGAGACTATAACAAGATTCTAATGGTTGTAAGCTTAAATGGTAACCTTAATCCGTACAGTTTATATTTGTCCATAGTACAGGTTTTTACTACCCGAAAGACTGGTTGTTTATCAAAATAGGTATAAAATCAGTATGGTTTAGATTTTTTTTTGGTTATCATATAATTTTTATTAAAATAGAAAGGTTTTAAAAAAGTGATAATAAAACAATTTTTTGACAGCGACATAGCCCATAGCTCATATATTATAGGCGGGAAAAACAGATGTGCTGTTGTTGACCCCAGAAGGGATATTGGAATCTATCTAAGGGAAGCAAAGCAGAATAATCTAAAAATAAGCCATATTTTTTTGACTCACCTTCATGCGGATTTTATATCCGGCCACCTGGACCTAAAGGACAGGACCAAGGCAGAAATATGCGGTCCTGCGGGCGCAGGTTTTTCCTTTGACCACCAGCCTTTAAAGGAAGGGGACACACTAGACATAGAAGACCTGTCATTTGAGATAATAGAGACCCCGGGCCATTCCCCTGAAATGGTAAATTATATAGTTTATGATGTTTCGGTTAATAAAAAAGAGCCTTTTGGCATCTTTACCGGGGATACGGTTTTTATAGGGGATGTAGGCCGGCCGGATATATTTGAGGAGAGGTTTGATGAATTATCCGGAAAACTTTTCTCTAGCCTCCAAAAGGTTTTAAAGCTTCCGGACCATTGCATGGTCTTTCCGGCCCATGGCCCGGGCTCTTTTTGCGGAAAAGCAATCGGGGGGGCAAAGACGGGAACTATAGGCTATGAAAGGCTGAACAATGTTTATCTAAACATAGGGGATGTTGAGGAATTTAAGCTTCAGATAAAAAAAGACATGCCTCCGGTACCCGATCATTTTAAAAGGTTATCTGAAGTGAACCGTGACGGGCCTGCCCTTATGAAGGATCTGACCCGCCTAATACCAGTGGACACAGGAGAACTAAAAGGGCTGCTAAAAAAAGAGGGCATGCTTGTAATCGATACCAGGAGCTATGATTCCTTTTCCGCACAGCATATAAAAAATTCATATAATATAAAGCTTGTGGGGAGTTTTTCCAGTTATGCCGGGTGGATAGTGCCCCCCGGGGCCGAGATAGCCATAATATCAGAAACCCCATCCATTGCCTATCATGCTTATTATGTGTTGAGGAGGATGGGTTTTGACAGGGATATATATTACTATCAGAACGGTATGCAGGAATGGGCTAGGATGGGAAATGAGGTATCAGGGTTTGGCCTTATCCATCCCGAAAGGCTCCAAAAGCTTTTGCAGGCAAAAGAGGATATGCAGCTTTTGGATGTCAGGAATATCCATGAATACAGGAAAGGCAAGATCGACCAGAGCATTAACATCCCCCTGCATGATTTAAGGAAAAGGTACCAAGAGCTTGACCGGGACAAAAAAACAGTGGTCCATTGTTCTTCGGGATTAAGGTCGTCTTTTGCCTGCAGCATTTTAATGGTTTGCGGTTTTAAGGATATTTACAACCTGGCAGGAGGATATTCGGGTTATACCAAATATATCGAGGGAAAGACCGCATGAAAAAGATCACCGATATTTTTGAACAAAAGAAATTTACTCTCTCCTTTGAGTTTTTTCCTCCCAAGGACAAGCAGAAGACAGAACAGTTGTTTGAGACCATAAGCAGCCTAAAGAGGTACGATCCGGATTTTATTTCAGTGACCTATGGGGCAGGGGGCGGCACCAGGGGGCTTACATTGGATCTCTGCGAAAGGATACAGAGACAATTTTCAATCCCTGCCATGGCTCACCTGACCTGCATAGGGCATACCCGGCAGGAACTAAAAGATATCATAGGCGGGATAAAGGATAGAAATATAAGGAATATACTGGCTTTGAGAGGTGATATCCCCAAGGAGGAGAAAACCGGCAAGGATGATCTGCAAGGCTGTTATGCTTACCAGCTCTGCAAACTTATAAGGGGGATGCATAAAGATTTTTTCAGCATAGGGGTAGCAGGATTTCCCGAAGGGCATGTCGATGCTCCTGATAAGGAGACCGATTCCAAATATATGAAAATAAAGATAGATGCCGGAGGCGAGTTTGTGGTCACCCAGCTGTTTTTTGAACCCGAGCTTTATAAGGAATATATACAAAGGATAAGAGGGCTTGGGGTAGATGTACGTATAATCCCCGGCATTCTCCCCCTGACCGATTACAAGTCATTGACCAGGTTCTGCAGGTTATGCGGTGCAAACATACCTCCCGGCGTGCACAACCTTTTTACTTCCGCGGAAAGCGATGAGCAGGAATACAAGATCAAAGTCGGCTACACATCCAATTTCTGTATAGAGATGTTGAAGATGGGGGCGCCCGGCCTTCATTTTTATACCCTAAACAGGGTAGAGCCTACCTCTGATATCTTAAATAATATTCAAAAGGTCCAGAGGATATACTAGCTGTTTTTGCCAGGTAATACTGTACTTATTTCCAGTGGATTTTCCATACTTTTTATTTTTAAAACCCAGACTTACTGAGGTTAAAAAATCATGTGGTTGAACCTATAATTTATTATGTTATTAAAAATTTGTTATTTTTTTTAGATTATGATTTTTAACATCAACAGGGGCAAAGGCTGGGCAAAGGATCAAGTAATGTATATTAGCTGTGCCGGAGTTTCCTTTGGTTTCATATAGATGATTTGGAAAAAACACAATGAATAAAGAGGAGGTGAAATTATGAAAGGTAAATTAATTCTGGTCATCCATCTTATAATAGCTCTGTCTCTCTTGTTTATTCCTTTCAATCTGATCTATGGGCAAGAGACACCGTCAGTTACCGTAGACGATCAGGAAATAGGGGAAGATAATATGGTAACCATAGCTGAAGTTGTATCCCCTGAGGATGGATGGATAGTTATCCACCAGGCTGATAATGGTGACCCTGGTATAGGAATCGGTTATGAAGCTGTTCAAAGCGGAACCAACACCGATGTTATGGTGGAAATAGACCAAGACATGGTAACGGATACATTATTTGCTATGCTGCATGAAGATACCGAACCTATGGGGGAATTTACTTTCCCTGATGGTGATCCACCTACAGTGGATGAGGACGGTAATGTAGTAATGGAAAGCTTTGAGGTTACCATGGCGGAACCTGAGGTCGACGAACCGGAAGAGCCTGATGTAGTGGAACCTGATGTCGATGAGCCTGATGTAGATGAGCCTGATGTAGATGAACCGGTAATCGATGAACCAGTAGAAGAAGAATTACCAGAGACAGGTTATAATTTCCTTCCATTTACATTAATCGGTGGAATTCTTTTAATAATAGGAGCATTAGGAGTTTTGTACCTTAGAAGTCCTAAGCAAGAATAAATAAAAGAAGACAATAATAATCAGAGGGGGCACTAGCTGCCCCCTTTCCTTCCTTTTAATAAATAACTTTCCTATCTATTAGTTATACTTTTTTAAGTAATGCATTAGGCTCTTTTTTAAAAAATGTTGATTTTCCTTACACCACCTTCACAGAGCATGCTCCCAGCACCCAAGTCCCTTCTTGTTTCCTCCAGGGTTTTATCTTTTACCACTGTGCCTACAAACTCAAACCAGTGAAGGTAATTTCTCAGATATTTGGTAGCTCTTAATCTTGCCATCCAGTTCTTTAGGCGGCTGTGATAAGCATTAACGTTTTGAATATGGTATATTTCCGAAGCTTGGATGCCTGTCGGTTAGAAGCATTGAATTTTTAGATATCTTATCTCCCAGCAGCCTGCCGGTATTATTTCTGGATATGCGGCCAAAGGTGGCAACATCAGTGATGGTACGATTGTCCCTATCCC
>PWSB01000147.1 GCA_003563375.1 Actinomycetota bacterium
CCTTGTTCTGTTTGGGCCTTGCCAGGTCTATGGGCTTGTGGGCTGTATTTATATCCCCGGCTAAAACAATCTTTTTTCCCTGTCCGGCAAGAGCGTTGATATAATCCAGAAAAGCCTTATAGAAATCAAGCTTATAGCCAAGCCTCTGCTTGTCTCTTCCCCCGTTTGGCATATAAGCATTAAAAAGAATAAAACGGCCGTAGTCCAGCCAGAGCACCCTGCCTTCCCGGTCAAAACGCGGGATACCAAAACCCTTTCCGGCCTTTTCCGGCTTTTTTTTTGTGTAGACTGCAACCCCGCTGTAGCCTGGCTTCTGCGCTGGAAAAAAATAAGAGTGATATGGGTGAAGGTCCGCAAGCTCTTCAGGAAGCTGTTGTTTCCTTGCTTTTATTTCCTGGAGGCAGATAATATCAAAGTCATATTCCTGTATGAAACCAAGGAAACCCTTTTTGTATGCTGCCCTGAGGCCATTTATGTTCCAGGATACTATGTCAAGGTCCACTCTACTGCCTTAACCTGGCATTAAGATTCTTGGAAAGGCTTGATATTATCCTTTCAATCTCCACTTCTACTTCCCTATCCTTCAAGGTCCTGTCATCTCCCCTGAAAGTAAGGGAGTAAGCCATGCTTTTCTGCCCTTTCTCTATCTGTTCTCCCTTATATAGATCAAACAGCCTTACACCTTTAAGCATAGCCGAACCTGCATCCCAGATGACCTGTTCTATTTCATGGCTGCCTATCTTTTCATCTACCATGATAGCTATATCCATCTCTATTGAGGGATAGACAGGTACAGGCTTGAAATGCTTTTCCGTTTTTATATTATCGATAAAAAGATCTAGGTTGATCTCGGAGTAATAAATATCCTGTGCTATCTCAAGTTTTTCTGAAAGGTGAGGATGAATTTTGCCTATTATACCGATATCAATATCCCCTATCCTCGCCGTCCCGCTAAAGGCGGGATGGAAAAAACCGAATTCCTTATGGGTTATAAGCAGTTTCTGTTGTGGATAATACCTTTGGGACAGATACTCCAGTATCCCTTTAAGGTCGTAGAAATCATAAAAACTTTCTTCGCTGTTCCAGCCCTTTTTCTGCCTCCTTCCGGTAAGCAGGACACCCAGCATATTTGTCTCCTGGGCAAGCTTTCCTTTTTTTGCTTTTTTGAAAACCTTGGATATCTCAAACAAGGGAAGGTCTTCTATCCTATATTTGATATTGTCTTTTACGTTTTGCGCCATAGCGGGAAGAAGGCTTGGCCTTAAAAATTCAAAATCCTCATTTATGGGATTTATGATCCTGACAAGTTCTTTTGTCCGGTCTCCAAGCATAAACCTGTCAAGGGTAGCCCTGCTTATAAAAGAATAATTTATAACCTCGCTAAGCCCTATACCTGAAAGGCAAAACCTTAAATCTCTTACCGCCTTCTGGTATGGAGTATATCCCCCTGCCCTTTGATTTACCTTGGGGGGATTTGAAGAAAACCTGTTATAACCATAGATGCGGGCTATTTCCTCTATAAGATCTATCTCCCTTTCCAGATCTTCATAACGGAATGACGGCACCTTTACCTGGATATTGTCTCCCTCTTTTTTACTAGGTATCTGCAGGCCGTTTAGTATCTCCATTATTTTCTGTCCGCTAAGCGGGTCCCCCAGAATCTGGTTTACCTTCTGCGGCCTCAATGTGAGTGCCCTCTCTCTTTCTACAGGGGAAAAACTATCATATATTCCGCTTGATTCGGCATGGCCAGTTATCTTTGCCAAAAGGTCCTCAAACCTTTTAATGGCAAACAGGGTAAGATGAGGGTCTATCTTTTTTTCAAAACGGTTGGAAGCCTCGGAGCGTAGGCCCAGGCTTTTTGAAGCTCTCATAATAGACGGGCCGTTAAAATTTGCAGCCTCCAGTAGCACATTCTTTGTGGCGTCGTTTATCTCTGTGTCCTTTCCCCCCATTATACCCGCCAATGCAACAGGACCGCTCTCGTCAGCAATAACTATCATACCCGGTGCAAGCTCCCTTATATTATCATCTATGGTCCGTATTCTCTCGCCTTCTTTGGCTGCCCTTACGATTATCTTTGGTGAGGCTAGAAGGTCATAATCAAATGCATGGAGGGGCTGCCCTGTCTCTAGCATCACATAATTTGTGAGGTCCACTATTAAGTCTTTTGGCCTGATATCACAAAGTTTTAGCCTTGCCTGCATCCATACAGGAGATTGCTGCCCCCTTATGTTTGAAAATATCTTAGCAGAATAACGCGGACATAGGCCAAAGTCTTTTATAAGGATATCCAGGCCCTTATCTTCAGCTATGCTGTAGCCTGGATCATCAAATCTAAGGCCAATGCCCTTTAGGGCCGCTATCTCCCTTGCTATACCCATCACAGAAAGGCAGTCAGGCCTATTTGGAGTCACCTCTAGCTCAAAGACCACGTCGTCTAGGCCCATCGCACCCGCAAAACCATCCCCAACCACAAACCTATCATCCAAGATCATTATGCCTTCAGACTCATCGGAGAGACCTAGCTCTTCTTCTGAGCACATCATACCTTCAGACACCCGGCCCCTTATCCTTGAGGTCCCGATGACCGTATTTTTAAGCTTTGCTCCAGGCAAAGCCAGGGCAACCTTGTCCCCTTTCCGGAAATTTGCAGCCCCGCAGACGATATCAAGCTCCCTTTCTTTTGCATCAACCCTACACAGGGTCAGTTTATCAGCATCGGGATGAGGACTGCATTCTATTATCCTGCCCACAATAATATTTTTAAACCTTTCCGCCGGATATTCCACTTTTTTTACCTCTGTCCCGCTCATGGTGAGTATATCCGCTATATCTAAAGCTCCAAGGTCATTGCGGCCTAGTATTTCTTTTAACCAGTTTAATGTAAGTCTCAATTTAAAAAATCCTTCCAGAAACTAGAATTGCTTCAAAAACCTTAAATCATTTTCAAAAAAAGACCTGAGGTCATCGATGCCGTAGCGAAGCATGCATACACGCTCTATGCCCAGGCCAAAAGCAAACCCGCTTACCTTTTCAGTATCATAATCCACAAACCTATACAGATTAGGGTCCACCATCCCTGCACCAAGTATCTCCAGCCATCCTGATCCTGAACATACCCTGCAGCCTGCCCCCTCACATATCCTGCAGGATACATCTACCTCTGCGCTGGGTTCAGTGAAAGGAAAATAATGGGGCCTGAACCTGACTTTACGGTCTTTTCCAAAAATCTTATGGGCAACAGTCTCAAGGGTCCATTTAAGGTTGCCAAAATTTATGCCTTTGTCTACCACCAATCCTTCGATCTGGGTAAACATGGGGGTATGGGATACATCATAATCCCTTCTATACACCTTCCCTGGGACTATTATATACACTGGAGGCTTGTGTTTTTCCATATATCTTATCTGGACAGGGGATGTATGTGTCCTCAAAAGCACATCATCTGAGATAAAAAATGTATCATGCAGGGACCTTGCAGGGTGGTCCTGGGGCGTATTTAAAGCCTCAAAATTATAGTAGTCTGTCTCTACTTCAGGACCCTGGGCGATATCAAAACCCATGCCTGCAAAGATATCTTCTATCTCTTCTATAACGCTGGATATGATATTCTTGCTTCCGGCTTTAGGTTTCCTGCCGGGAAGGTTTAGGTCGACAATCTCTTCTCTTAATTTTTTGTCAAACTCTATGCTCTTTAACCTGCTTTCCTTGCGGGCGAGCTCTTCCTCCATCTTTTTTATGTATACATTAGTGTTTTTGCCCACTACCGGCTTCAATTCAGATGATAGCTTTCCTATATTTTTCAAAGTGGAGGAAACCAGGCTTTTTTTGCCCAGGAACCTAACCTTTATATTTTCAACATCCTTTGTATTTTCTGCCTCTTTTAAGCTCTCTGAAAAATCCTTGTATTCTTCCTCTAAGCTTTTTAAGATCTCTTCTGCTTTATTTTCTTGCATACAAACCTACTGCCTTAAGCAGACTGCTGCTCTTTTGCGACATGTGCCAGCTCTTTGAAGGCATTAGGGTCATTTACAGCCAGCTCAGATAATATCTTTCTGTTGACATCGACATTTGCTTTTCTTAAGCCGTTTATGAACTCATTATAGGATATCCCATTTGATCTGGCAGCAGCGTTTATCCTGGTAATCCACAAACGTCTGAAATTTCTTTTTTTATTTTTCCTGTCCCTATATGAAAAGCTTAAAGCCTGGTATATTTTTTCTTTCGCATTTCTGTATCTTTTGCTGCCTGATCCATAGTAGCCCTTGGCCTGCTTTAAGACCTTTCTATGCTTTTTATTCTTAAGGCTCCCTCTTTTTATTCTAGCCATCTTTATCACACCTTTCTATTTTCCAAGCATCCTTCTTACCTTCTTCTCATCTGCATTGGATATTATTTCTTTCTGCCCCAATCTTCTTTTCCTTGTTGAATTCTTTTGGGTCAATTTATGGCTTTTAAAAGCCTTCTGCCTTACAATCTTTCCGCTGCCGGTTAACTTAAACCTTTTTGCAGCACCCTTATGGGTCTTCATCTTAGGCATATGTAAACACTTCCTTTCTTAAATATATTCTATACCGGCCCCAGGACCATTACCATATTATAACCTTCAAGCTTAGGGGCCTGTTCAACAACCGCAACATCTTCCAGATCCTGTATTATGGCTTCCAGCATATCCATAGCTATCTGCTTGTGGACTATTTCCCTTCCCCTGAACATAACCGTTATCTTTACCTTGTTGCCGCTTTTTAGAAATCTTCTAATATGGTTTTTTTTGGTATTGAGATCGTTTTTATCGATCTTGGGTCTCAGTTTAATCTCTTTTACCACCACCTGGGTCTGCTTTTTCTTTTTTTCTTTCTCTGAGATCTCAAGCTTGTACTTGTACTTGCCGTAATCCATTATTCGGCAAACAGGGGGATTAGCATCCGGAGCCACTTCCACCAGGTCAAGATCCTTATCATATGCTTTCTGCATGGCTTCTCTGGTAGAGATAATGCCAACCTGGGAACCATCTTCATCTATAAGCCTTACTTGTGGCACCCTGATCTGATCGTTATGTCTTATGTTTTTATTAATTTACTTACACCTCCACTAATTTTTACATAAAAAAATAGGCAAGCATGTATCACCTACCTATTTTTTATTTATAATAACCAAATAAGCTGGCAAAAAAACCGCCATTTGGTGAGAAATAGATGATTTCTACTTTTTTTAAATTCTATATTAAATTTTACGAGATTATACGTGATTTTAGC
>PWSB01000102.1 GCA_003563375.1 Actinomycetota bacterium
AATGAATTTGGTAAACACTTTTATAGATTTTTTAAGACAACTGGTCATCTGGGCACCAGGCCTGCTTGTAGGGGTTATAATGCATGAATATGCTCATGGTTTCATTGCAAACCGCATGGGTGACCCTACCGCCAAAAACATGGGTAGGCTTACCCTCAATCCGGTCCCCCATATTGATATTTTTGGGACTATCATCCTGCCGATGTTGCTGCTTCTTTTAGGATCGAATATCATTTTTGGATATGCGAAACCGGTTCCTATAAATCCCTCTTATTTCAGTGATTTTAGAAAAGGAATGAGATATACGTCCCTGGCAGGCATAATCACCAATTTAATCATCGCATTTGGTCTGGGCACGGTCTTTGGCCTGTTTTTCTTGGCGACCAGGACCATTGCTTCCAATGTTTTGCTTTTTATATCAAATATATTTATTTTCGCTATATATATAAATATCTTTTTGGCGGTATTTAACCTCATACCAATACCTCCTTTGGACGGGTCAAAGGTCCTGGCATCTTTTTTGCCTAATGAAATAATGTATAAATACTTGAGCCTGGGAAGATTTGGGTTTATATTTATTTTTGTGATACTTTTTCTTGGCGGCAGGTTTTTTTGGGGCTTGATCTCCCCTGTGGTTACATTCATATACAATATCTCCCTCTGGTGGCAGTATTTGATCTAAAAAGTTAGGAGAAATAATGCAAAAATTAAAAATGCTGACCGGGTTTAGGCCCACCGGAAAACTACATCTGGGCCACCTGCATGGCAATATAATGAATATGATCGAACACCAGCATGAATATAATAATTTTTTCTTTCTTGTTGACTGGCATGCGCTATCCACAGAATACCAAAACCCCAAGGATATAAAGAAAAACCTCCTAGACTGCCTAATAGACCTTATCGCCCTGGGAGTGGACCCCGAAAAGACCCACCTGTACAGGCAGTCTGACATACCAGAGATCCCAGAACTTACATTGTATTTTTCTATGATAACCCCTCTTTCCTGGCTGGAGAGGTGCCCTACCTATAAAGAACAGATAAACCAGCTTCAATCAAAAGACCTTTCAACGCTTGGTTTCCTTTCTTATCCTGTTCTTATGGCAGCCGATATATTGGTAGTCAATGCTGATGTGGTGCCTGTTGGAGAAGACCAGCTGCCCCACCTGGAGATAACCAGGGAGATCTCCAGAAGGTTCAACCATCTCTACGGCAACTTTTTTAAGGAGCCCCAGGCCATGCTTTCACAATCCAGGAGGGTCCTGGGTACCGACGGGAGGAAGATGTCAAAAAGCTACGGGAATGCAATATTTTTGACCGATGACAGGGACACGATAAGGAAAAAAATAAGGATGATGATAACCGATCCTCAGAGGGTAAGGCTCAAAGACCCCGGGCATCCTGAAGTCTGCAATATATTTGACCTCTACAAGATATATAAAAAAGAAAAAATCAAAGATATAGAGCAGCGGTGCAGAAAAGCACAGATAGGGTGCACCAGTTGCAAGGATGAGCTCGCTGATATCATTTATGGGAACCTTGAGGGTTTCCAATACAGAAGAGCGGAGTTGGAAAAAGACATAAAAAAAATATACCAGATATTGGACAGGGGCAGGACAGAGGTAAGGGATATAGCCTCCAAAACCATTAAAGATGTTAGAGAAAAGATAGGAATTGATTGATACCCGGCAAGATTATCTTGTAGCATATGAGGGGCATAAGGGGCCCATCAAGCTTATGCTTGACCTTGTGCAGTCAAAAAAAATAGATATATACCAGATAAGCTTAAATGAAGTCATCTCCGGCTTTTTGGAATTTATTAAAGAAAACAGGGTTGAAGCTATAGATGTAATTTCAAGCTTTATATGGACAGCGTCCATCCTGCTGGAGATCAAATCGCGGTCCCTTATTCCTTCCAAGAAAAAAGAGTCCAGCCAGGAGGACCCAGGCCAAGACCTCCTTATAAGGAGAGAGAGGCAATACAGGGTCTTCAAAAAATTATCCTCTTATCTTGAAAAGATCATGGAGACAGAGGAACTGTTTTATATAAGAGAAGCTCCTCTTGAAAAAAGGTTCATAGAAATAATCCCTGATTTTCTTGAAGGAATAGACGGCCGTAGCCTATGCCTTTTGGCAGCAAGCCTTCTAAAAGACGAGCCTATAGAGTCGGGGGATAGGGCGTACAGCCGTGAAAATACCAGGACTATATTTGATGAAATGGGCAGGATAAGGCAGGAGCTTTCCTCAAAAGATGAACTTACCTTCAGGGAGCTGGCCACCGGGTTTGAAGAATTGATAGATATAATAATCTGTTTTTTGTCCATCCTGGAACTATATAAAAATGAAGAAATAGAAATAGCACAATTTGAAAATTTTGGCAGCATAATAATAAGGAAGATATATGAATAAAGAACCCACAGAAAGCATGTTTGAGGCTGACGAGACCCGGGTCAAGGCCTGTATAGAGGGAATTTTATTTATTTCGGAGAATCCTGTAAAAACAGATGAGATCGCCAAAGCCATCGGCATAGGGAGCCAAAAAGTGGAAAAGATCATCTCTAGCCTGCAGCAGGAGTATATAGATTCAAACAGGGGTTTTTTGATAAGAAAGATAGCCTCAGGCTGGCGTTTTTACTCCAATCCAGCTATCAGCGAAGACCTAAAAGCTTTTGTCAGCTCAAACATAAGGTCACATCTGTCCCGTGCTGCACTGGAGACCCTTGCCATTGCTGCCTACAAGCAACCCATAACAAGGACCCAGATAGCGGAGATAAGGGGGGTTAGGACAGACAGTGTAGTATTAACCCTGGTGGATAAGGGTCTTCTAAAAGAGGCAGGGAGGCTTAAAGAGCCCGGTAATCCTATCATATATAAGACCACCGGACGTTTCCTTGAGCTTCTGGGCATAAACGGCCTGGAACAATTGCCACCTATTGAAAATCTTGATGATGACCAGGATTAGAATATCAAAATATTTAGCCGATTGCGGCCTTGGATCAAGAAGAAAATGTGAAAAGCTGGTAGAAGAGGGTAATGTAAAGGTAGATGGTGCTACCATTGAAGAACTTTCCTATAAAGTAGGCCCGGGCCAAAAGGTGGAATGCTTCGACCAGGAGGTAAGGCCCCAACCCAGGATGGTAATCGCTTTGAACAAGCCCGTTGGCTACCTTTGCACGGTAAGTGATGATTTTAACCGCAAAAAAGTGACTGACCTGATAAAAAAAGATGTCCGGCTTTATCCTGCGGGCAGGCTTGATTACTATTCGAGGGGCTTGCTTATCATGACCAATGATGGAGGACTTGCCTATAAGCTGACTCATCCAAAATTTGGGGTTCCTAAGACTTATAAGCTTAAAATCAGCGGCCCTCTAAAGGATGAAGACATAAAAAAATTGAGGGAGAGCATAAAAATAGATGGGGCAGGGGTAAATATAACTTTTTTAAAACTACTAAAGACAACCCCGCACCATTCCTCTGTCACAGTAGAGATAGTGGAAGGGAGAAAAAGGATATTAAGGAGGTTATTTAGAGGATTAGGGTACAAGGTAATAGACCTTCAAAGGGTCAAAATAGGAAATTTTAAGCTTAAAAACCTAAAAGAGGGCCAGCACATGGTTTTAGGCGACAATCAAATAAAAGAGCTCACCGGGGGGATTTGACCCCGCAGCATGCCCGGCAGCACCTGTCTGCAGTTATTGCAATCCTGCCCATCCTATTTTTGCATATAATACCAAAAATCTTTTAAATAAAAAGGACTTATTGGTAAAATAATCATCAAACTGTTATCTTAAGAAAAGGTTGCATAACGATTAAATAGGACAATGGAGAATGACAAAGTCAAACACGCTTAAATATAGATGTCCTGCCTGACTGTACAGCCGGCTGCAACAGGAAAATTTACCATATTTATAGGCCGACCAGAGGCCTTTATAAAAAAGCCTTATAAAGATAAAAACTTTTGGTCAAATAAAAAAAAGGGAAAGATCCTATGGATAAAATAAAGGAATTAGAAAAAATATGCAGGTTGATACGCCATTATATTATAAGCTGCACAACTAAAGCTGGTTCAGGCCATCCCACATCATCATTATCCGCAGTAGAGCTTGCGGTGGGACTACTTTTTGGAAATAATTTCCATTACAGGATAGCCGATCCTTCATTTTGCAACAATGACAGGCTTCTGTTCTCTAAAGGGCATGCATCACCCCTGCTTTACGCGCTATGGACCGTAGCGGGAAGCATAAGTGAAAACGAGCTTATGGGTTTAAGGGAATTCGAAAGCAGCCTGGAAGGGCATCCTACAAAAAGGTTCAGACATGCAGAGGCTGCTACAGGTTCTCTTGGACAGGGCCTGTCCATAGGAGTAGGGATGGCTTTAAATGCAAAGTATCTGGATATGCTCCCCTACAAGACCTTTGTCCTTTTAGGGGATAGCGAGATGTCTGAAGGCTCTGTATGGGAAGCGGTCCAGGTCGCTGCCCATTACAAACTGAACAACCTGGTAGGCATAATCGACGTAAACGGACTGGGGCAAAGCGGGTTGACCATGTATGGGCAGCAAACCCAGAAATATGCAGATATCTTAACCGCTTTCGGCTGGGACATTATACAGATAGACGGCCATGACCTAAGAGAGGTGACCTCCGCTATAGATACAGCAACAGATTCAAGGGAAAGGCCGGTTATGATAGTAGCAAAGACCATAAAGGGGAAAGGAGTAAGTTTTTTAGAGAATCAACCGGGCTGGCATGGAAAGACATTATCTCTAAGAAAAATGAAATCCGCCTTAAAAGAGATTGGTTCAGAGCAGGAAAAGGAACTGAGACCCGTTTTCAATGAGCCTGAAGACCACCAGCCCTACCAGCAGCCCGGCAGGGCAACTTGCGGATTATCTATCCCCAAGAATAAGATTTCTACACGAAAAGCATACGGCATAGGACTTGTAAATATATTCAGCAAGTTTCCCAATATAGTGGCTCTTGACGGGGAGGTGAGCAATTCGACCTATTCAGAGATATTCAAAAATCATCACCCCAACCGCTACTACGAGATGTTTATTGCTGAACAGAACATGGCAGGTACTGCTCTTGGGCTTTGCCTAAGAGGGAAGATACCTTTTGTCTCCTCTTTTGCAGCTTTTCTTTCCAGGGCATATGACCAGATAAGGATGAGCCAGTATTC
>PWSB01000036.1 GCA_003563375.1 Actinomycetota bacterium
GATACATCCAGCGAGGACATCCCGGTGACATCATCGCGTAGGCTAACCGCTGCCGCTCAATGACAATATCATCTGGGTCGACACGGAGCGGCACGAGGCTTCGCAGTAGCGAGGGGCTACGGCATCTCTCTCCTAGTAGATCTAGGGCCGGAGTCTTTGGCTGCTGTGGTAGCGGTCAAGGAAAGCCTGGAAGGTCTCGTGCATCAGTGGGAAGAGATCGAAGCTGTAGAGAAGAATGAGCTTCTGCGACTAACCCTCGCAGAAGCTCACGTGAAAGGCGCGAGGCTGACTGTCGTTAGGTCAACTCTGGCTTTCCGCCCCTTGGTGGGGCTGTTCTGTCGCAGCGGGGCCGACGGGAGTCGTCTCTGCCGGGTACATCAAGGTGTCCTCACGCCTTACCTCAGCAAGAGCCAGATGTCGTACAGATCGCCTGGCTTCGCCCGCTGCGGGGAGTTGACCAGCCGACGCGTTAGCGTAGAATGAAGGCAGTGCGACCCGCAGTGTCGATGGGACTGGGACGCGAAGCAAGTGGAGATATGGCAGAAAGAACCGAGACCAGCAAGGCCGAGTGGGAGATCGCGCGGCTTGTGAGGCCCCGGCTGTTTCCACATGAAGGTGCTGTGTTGCGCAGCGCGTTGCGTGCGCTGTTTGAGGCCCAGCCGGAGGTGCGGAGACAGATGGTGATTCGTGCCTACACAGCTGGTGAGCTCAGCATCGGCAAGACTGCCGAGATGATGGGGGTCTCGCACGAGAGGATGAAGGAGATCTTGACCGAGGGTGGAGCAGGGATCCACCTGGGTCCGCGCACGGTCGACGAGGTGCTTCGGGACGCGGAGAATGCGTGAATAAATCTTCGATGCCACGGTCCTGTCCAACTTCGCTGCTGCGGATCAGTTATCGTTGCTCAAGGCTCGATACCATGGAGTGGGTTCCACGACCATAGGAGTCAGCGACGAGCTGCGTAGAGGTGTCATAGAGGGATGTCAGCACCTGGCCCCAGCTCTACAACAGATTGAGACGGTCAACCCCGAGGGATGGCTGCGCGTCTTGAGTCCGAGCTCAGCGGATGAGCGCCGCTTGCGTATGGCACTGGACCGGTCTCTCGACCCAGGCGAGGCTTCGTGCTGGGCATTGGCTGCTTCGAGAGGATTGATCTTGGGGAATGACGACTTGGCGGCGCGCAGGTTGGCAGAGAGCGAGGGCGTCAGCCTCACGGGTACGCTGGCGGTACTGGTGGCACTGGTGCGGGACGATGCGCTATCCCTCTCAGAAGCGAACACGATGCTTGAGGCCATGATCCAACGCCGGTACAGATCACCGGTGGACAAACTCGACGATCTGATCTAAGAGGCGTTGGTTTCTTCTTGCGACGGTCCTGACTACCATATACCGGCGCTGTCTCATCGGGTCCTCGTGATGTGGTTGTTTGCTCTTCCGCTGGCTTTCTGTTGCCGTTCTGTCTTCTCGTCTCAGTTTGGCACGATGAGCTGGAACACCTCAGGTGGACGTCAGCGCTTCAAGGGGTTCTTGGCACATGCTTCCGCCAGGGGCCAGCCCAAGGCGTCAACGTCTCACGCTGAGAAGCGGTCGTCTCCGACGCCCGACGTTGCAGGCTGCCATTTGCCCAGGTCAGATCCACTGCCTGGAGTCTGCCAAAGCCACGGAACAACCGCTCGGCCCTCAGGGCTCGTCCACTCTGACGGCAGGCTCGTTCCAGAGTCGCCCGTACAAGCAACGCGAGAAGCGTGACGAAGATCAACCCCTGGACCCGTTGGTCGCTGCGCACAAGGAGCGGACGGAGCAGCAGCGGTCCCCTGGCAGCTCGGAATTGCTTCTCCGTGCCGTCCTGACCCTTGAGTTGGGTCGGCGCGGCGTTGGCGTTCAGGTGAACGGCATTCTTCCCCAGAGCATAGCGCCCATCTATCGCTATCGCCTCAGCCAATTTCTCGCGGTCGATGCGAAGGGCCAATTGGAGCGCCCCGTCGTTCCCGCTCAACTCGATCTGCACCAACCCCTGGGCCGGATTCCCTTTCCGGGCGGCATCCAGGCGCTGCTCGACGTAGTGCCCCTTCGTGTAGCAAAGCGTGTCGAGCTTCTTCTGGATGTCGGCCCACCGGTCTAGCAGCCCCTTCAAGTGGGTCTTGCGCTTCTTCTGGTCCAAACGCTGCCTGCCATCACTCCACAGAACCAGGCCGCGATCCCTGAACTGCTGCCCCTGGTGCTCGAAGGTGAACGGTCGCCACACTCCCTGATAGGGAACCAAGCGTGGATCGTCTGGCTTGACCCGCCGCGGGCGATATGCCAAAGGATGAGCGGCCAATACTCTGTCGGAGACACTCCTGAGCACGGCGTCGGTCGCATTCTCCGGCGGCAGAGGCCTCAGGTAGAAGAGGTCGTGATGGTGACAGGCCGTCACCGCTTCTGGGGTGACCATCTTGCGCTCGCTGACCAGGACGGGGCGCAGGCGCCGATGCGCCAGTGCGGGACGTGCCAGAAGCCGTAACAAGGCCCGCAGGTGCGGCAACGGACGGGTGATGTCAGCCGTGGCACCGGGCAGCACCTGATATCGGATGGGCACGTAGCCACCGTGGGTGACATCCACCTCCAGATTCACCTGCTTGGTGTCGGGACGATGGTCGCGGCTGTACCCGTAGGCCGTCAGCTCGCTGTTGGCATAGGCGCCCTCGAAGTAGATGGAAGTGATGTCCCGGTGCAGATCGCTCAAATCCAGGTCGTAGACCTTGACCGCCCGGCTGACCAGTCTGGCCCACATCTCTCCCAGATGCGGATAGAGCTGATCCACGGCACGTCCCAGCCGATTGTCATACGCCTGGGCGGAAGAGACATCCATCATCTCCGGCAAGAACGTCTCGGTCAGCCAGTCTTGAACATGGTACCGTGGCTGTGGCGCCAGCCGGCGGTTCAAGACTAGCGATCCGAGTGCCGGACTGCTGCAAGCCAAGGGTCAGCTTTCTCCTCGCACAATCAGTACTGCTATGGTGGGGCATCCCAAGGATAATGACCGGGAGCTCCGAGCCTTCGTCTCACAGCGAAGTCCGGATCTCGTCCAGCACGGGGTGTGCGACTGCCGCCTCCCCGAAGAAGACCTCAAGCTTCTCGCAGGCGTAGTCGGCGCAGTGGGCGCAATTGACCACCCCGCGTTCCAGGCCGCAGGCGCGGATCTCGCAGGTACCGCAGTCGAGGCCGCGGACAGCCATCATCTCGATGGACTCCACAACTGTCTCTCTTCTCTTGCTGGTCCCGACAGGCCACGGATCATCCCATATCCGGTCTGTTGTCAACCGGTCGGGCTGAGGCGCTGGACAGGAGGGTCAGCGCCTCAGCAATGTCCTCGGCGATCATCTCTCTCTTGCTCTTCTCGATGAAGAAGCTCGGGCCAGCCTGCAGGTACGATGGGAAGACCCTCCTCCCCCGGAACGTGTACTCCTGTCCTCTGATCTTGTACGTCGAGCCGCTGGGGATGACCCTGTCCTCGCCGGCTCGTCTGGCAATGTAGTTCAAGGCCTTGATGGCCACGTCCCCCATAAGCATATACACCTGGCTGTTTGGGAAGAGCCCGATCTCTTTTTCTAGCAAGTGCGAGCATTCCTTGATAGTGGCTGCACGGATCCTATAGGCAGTCTTGCCGCACTTAACCGCCGTCGTGAGATAGACACCCATATCTAGTATGTCCTGCATCGATTCCACCTTGGCGCCCGCGTCGTTGAATGCCTGAACCGTCGTCTCTTCGAACAGGCACTCGCCCCCTGCGTAGTAGTAGTCGCGGAGTTCGGCCGGGGCGGCCTCTGAGATCATCACCATGGAGACGTCCTTTGGGTCGATCTCTATGTCGGGCACGATGTACTGCTCGTGTGTTACGTCGACGCAAGGGAACTCGGCGCATCTCACGCAGTCACTGGGATGCATTGTTGAACTCCTTTCGAACTCTGGGCTGATAAGCGTGGCGGTCCTCCCAGCTCCCCAACAAATTGCGACTGGGGTCGCTGCAACAGGGTCTCTTGAAGTGACTCCCAAAGACTGGACACTCTTCAGGCGGTTCCTGGTTCCAGATCGAGGGCCAGTGTATGCCCCTGCCGCCACCGGGCCTCGTATCCGGCTCGGGTGAGACAACCCAAGAAGGTATGGCTCGGGTCTTGGTCGCACGTGTCATCCAAGAATCACCCGATCTTCTTGTGGGGGTCACGATCAAGAAGATTGCTGGACGGGGCACCCCCTTTCCCAAGCAGTAGGGATACGCCAACAGGCACGGGGCGTTCACCGGAGTCGGGGTGCGCTGTTTGGCCTCTGGCGCTCTTCGGGGCCATGGTGGCCTCCGCGAAGATTTGGGAGATGCTCTTGGAAGTGGTGCGTCTTAAGGATCGGGTGAAGACACTAAACTGCTAATGTCCGATGTCGAGGTGCAGTTCGTCAGTGTTGCCCAGTATACCGATTAGCTCGCGTCGTGTCAAGGGTAGTTTGGGGTGTACTGGCCGACAAGGGGTAGCTCCACACTTAATCGTGGTCAGGTGCACCACTGAGCGATGAGTGCTTTCATAGTGTTCAACGACAATTAGAATTACCCACTGGCGACAATTAGAAATGCCCACTAGGAGGATCGGGATCGTTGCTGTAAACTCGCTCAGAAAAGGGAAAGGCGAGGAGACAGTGACAGCGACCGATGCTCAAGTGAGGATTGTGATGAGGGAAAGACAGAAGGGGCGGAGTCAAGAACAGGCCGCGGCAAGCAGCAATCTCAGCAGCCGGAAGACAGCGGCCAAGTACGAGAAGCTGGGGAAGTTGCCCAGCGAGATGAAGCAGGTGCGTCGCTATCGGACACGCCGGGATGTGTTCGCGCAGGACTGGCCGACGGTAGAGGAGATGCTGGAGCAGGCTCCGGGTCTGGAGGCCAAGGCGGTGTTCGAATGGTTGCGTGCGGAGTGCCCAGGGCGCTACCGGCCGGCCCAGTTGCGTACCTTTCAACGGCGGGTGTCGACTTGGAGGGCACTGCATCAGGAGAAGGTGGCCATCCTGCCGCAGTTACATAGGCCGGGTGAAGTCATGCAGACCGACGGGACCTGGCTGACGGCAATGGGAATCACGATTCAGGGAGAGCCTTTCAAGCATATGCTGATCCACTCGGTGCTGCCGTACTCGAACTGGGAATGGGGTCGGATCGTCC
>PWSB01000213.1 GCA_003563375.1 Actinomycetota bacterium
TCAAGGGTTTGTTTAAAGGTTTCCCTTCTGTCTTCGTCAAAACCAAAAATGAATGAACCCAGGATTGCTATCCGGCAGGAATGAATCTTTTTAATGCACTTTTCGTATTCTTTTGTATCTATCTTTTTATGCACCGAAGACAGGTTAGCATTGGAAATTGATTCAAAACCGATAAGAAGGCCAATGCACCCGCTGTCTGCAGCCAGCCTGAGCAATTGTTCATCCCTTGCTATTGTAATAGGTGCCTGCCCTATCCATTTGATCTTATGGGGTACCAGTTCTTTAAAAAGCTTTTTGGAGAACCTGTAGTTTCCAACTATATTATCATCTACAAAGGTTATCAGGCCCCTACCCTTAAAGGTAGTGATCTCTTCAATAATCCTTTCAATAGGCCTGTGGCGGTATGTATTTCCAAAGGTAGACGTTGTGGAACAAAAAGTGCAGGAAAACGGACAGCCTCTAGTGGTAGAGATCGAATTGGGGATAAGGTAGGCTTTTTTTTTGAAAAGGTCCCGCCTGGGTATGGGAAGAACGGAAAGGTCAGTCCTTTGTCTGCTCTTATAGATTTTAGCCAACCTGTTTTGCCGGCAATCCTCTAACAGGCTGGGCCAGATATTTTCGGCTTCTCCGATGACTACAGAATCAGAGTGCTGTATAGCTTCCTCAGGCATTGCAGTAGGGTGAATGCCTCCCAAAACCGTCTTTATACCTTTTTGTTTTAATGTATCCGCTATCCTATAGGCATGGGGGGCTGTAACCGTATTGATGCTGATGCCCGCAAGATCTATTTTTTTTTCAAAATCTATAGGACTGACATTTTCATCTGTTATAGAGACATCTGCCCAGTCAGGGGATATGGCGGCTAGCATAGCAAGGCTTAGAGGCGGGAGAAGCCCTTTATTTTGCCTTTGGTTATTTCTGGCAGCAGAAGGAAAAATCAGCTCTATTTTAATCTTAAGCCTCCTATATGGAAAATAGCCAATCTTATATTTAAAATTAACATTTCATATAAATGGAGACAATAGAACCAAAATTATGGTATTTTATATAAAGATATTGAACAAAAAGAATAATAGGAAGACAGGAGAACGGTCAATATAAAAGAGCTTCATATGATAGTCTAATATTTAACCGCTGTCCTTCTACCATAAGAGCAGCATATTAAAAATCTATTTTGCTTTTTCGTCTTGATGCTTGGCATCCTCGATCAAATGGCAGATACCCGCTACATATTTAACATCTACCACAAAAGCTATCCCCCTTCCAGGCCAATTGAGGTTGCCGGCCTCTATGATAGCGTTTAAAACTTTTTTTGTTATCTCGCAGTTTACTAAGGTGAGCAGGATCTCTTTCTCCGGCTCGATTGGGATGCCCAGAAGCTTTGACTTTTCATGGATGCCTGCGCCTCTTCCAGGTATTATGGTACCACCTTCTGCCCCTGCTTTTTTTGAAGCCTGCAGGATTGTTTCCGAAAAGCCTCTCTTGACAATGGTAATGATAAGATCGTGATCTTCATAACATAACATTTATATAGACCTCCTATTTAAACATTTTTCCTTTCTTTTGCCTTATACAGCAGGCCAAGGGTGACCACTGAAAGTATAGGCGCCAGAGCTACAAGGGCGATCAGCCCGAATCCATCGATTATTGCATCCCTTCCTTCTATTATATCAGCAGCACCAACCGCGATAGCCATTATGAATGTAACCGTCATAGGCCCTGTGGCAACACCCCCGGAATCGAAAGCTATTGCCGTAAAAGTAGGCCCTATTATCTTAGCCATGGACAGCGCTACGATATAGCCCGGCAGGATAAAATAAGCCAGGTGGATGCCAAACAGTGTCCTGGCCATGGCCAGCGAAATAGAAGAAGCTACACCCGCAGAGATAGTAAAAAGCATGGTCTTCTCTTTTATATACCCGCTTGAAGCGGTTTCCACCTCTTTGCAAAGCACCCTTACCGCCGGCTCAGCAAAGGTGACTACAAAACCAAGTATAAATCCTATGGGAATGAGTACCCAATTGTATTCTAATGCCCCCAGGGTTTCCCCTATTGTATTTCCTGTGGGCAGAAATCCTATATGCACCCCATACAAGAACATCACCAGGCCCACAAAGGTCAGCCCCATCCCCTTTAACACTTTGACCACCTCTATTTTTGGAAGTTTTAGGAAGAATATCTGATAGATCATAAAAATCACCAGAAGGGGGACTATGGCTATAGCCACCTCCATGCTTATGTCCAGCAGGCTCCTGGGTTGGAAGAATTCTATCATCCGTAAATCACCCCTAGGATCATAACCGATACTATGGGGCCTATGGATGCAAGCCCTATCAATCCAAAGCCGTCAGATATCCCTGACCTTCCTCCCAGCACAGAGGCCGTGCCCAGGCCCAGAGAAATAATAAAGGGGACAGTGACAGGTCCGGTGGTCACACCCCCGGCATCAAAGGAGACTGGCAGAAAGGATACCGGAGTAAAAAATGAAATAATAAAAACTATCAAATAACCTGCAAAAAGGAGATAAGCTATGGGTATTCCTTTTATTATCCTGAGCAGGGCAAGAAGTACGAATAGCCCCACCCCTATTGAAATTGCCAATACCAGCAAGTTGCTGCTTATCGCTCCTTCCGAGACCAGATCGATCTGATAGGATAGGACCCGTACATCTGGTTCAGCCACTGTTACCGCAAAACCCATCACAAAAGCAATAACCAAAACCAGTATGGCCGAACCTTTCTTAGGGGTTTCAGAACCTATCAGCTCACCTATAGGTATAAGTCCCACCCTTATGCCTCTCATAAATAAATAAAACCCGCCGATCACCATAGATGCTCCGAATAAAAACCTTAAGAACTGCAAAGCAGGCATCCTGATGA
This sequence comes from Actinomycetota bacterium, assembly GCA_003563375.1. Lineage (GTDB taxonomy): Bacteria > Actinomycetota > Humimicrobiia > Humimicrobiales > Humimicrobiaceae > Halolacustris > Halolacustris secundus. The sequence continues at coordinate 2,880 of PWSB01000213.1, forward strand.
GGGTAAGCTGAAGTATAGTCACCGCTATGATAACGGGTCCAGCGGTCCTGAGTATTTCCAGTATTATTTCCTTATACCTGCCCAAAAATAACACCCTTTGCCCGGTACTTTATTTGTAGGATTTATATTATCACACCGGTTTCCTATTTTCTATAAACAGGATTTGAGGGCTTAGAAGTTAAAAAACCTGCCGGATAGGTCTATTACAAGGACAGCGGTCTCTATAGATACTACGCCTATCAGCTTTATAAGTATGTTCATAGAGGGGCCCGCGGTGTCCTTTAGGGGATCTCCTACAGTATCACCTATGACTGCTGCTGAGTGCTCTGCAGTACCGCTTTTCCCCTCTTCTTCTATTCTTTTTTTTGCATTATCCATAGCGCCCCCGGCATTGGTCATAAAAATAGCCTGGCCAAAACCAGAAAGCAGGGTACCTATTATAAGGGCTACCACTCCTCCAGGCCCCAGCAATATGCCGGTTACTACCGGTATGGTAAAGATAAGGATCCCAGGCACTATTATCCCCCTCTGTGCTGCCCGGGTCACTATGGTGATAAAAGCCTTGGGGTCGCCCTTGCCTTTTCCCGCCAGGATGTCTTTTATCTGTTTTCTGGCTTCGACCACTACCTTATCTGCAGCCCTGCTCACGGCTCCCAGAAGAAGGGAGGTGAACAGGAAGGGTAGCATGACACCCGCAAAAAGCCCGGCGAGTATCTGGGGATCCCTCATAAAATCCAGAACCACGGTAACATTGAAAAGTTCTACCTTGGAGAAATATGCCTGGCCCAGCACCAGGGCGGTAATTGCCGCGCTTCCTATCAGAAGGCCCTTGCCGATAGCCGCTGTGGTGTTGCCTACAGCATCAAGCTTGTCAGTGGTCGCTCTTACATGGGGAGGCAGCTCAGCCATCTCAGCGATGCCGCCTGCATTATCTGATATGGGCCCATACACGTCGATGGCTATTACAAATGGTGATGTAGAGAGCATAGCAACTGCAGCTATGGCCACACCATAAAGGCCCATCTGATAATCCTGTGCGCCGCCGGATATAAAGAAACTGAAAAGCATGATTACTATTATGGTCAGCGCAGGCAAGATTGTACTTTCCATACCATAGGATATGCCGTTTACTACCAGGGTAGCCGGGCCTGATTTTGCGCTTTCTGCAATGTTCCTGGTAGCCCTGTATTTTGAATCCGTGTAGATAAGGGTAAAAAGACCTATTAAAAAACCTGCAACAAGGCCACCGATAGAGGTGTAGAAAAGAAAATTATATTCCGGGCCCATTATCATCCTCACCCCGAAGAAAGCCAGTATAACCGTGACCACCACGGTTATAAGTAGGCCGGAGAGGGTGGTGCTGGTGAGCATGCTGACCGTAACATTCTCCTTGTATCTGGCTACAATGGACTTTATTATAAAGATAGCTGCAACAGAGGCAAAAACGCCCGCTGTCGCCAGGACCGTGGGAAGCACTATGCTCTCCAGTATCAGAGGAGAATTCGCAAAAGCCAGAAAACCAAGGAACATCGAGGCTATGATAGCTCCTACCCAGGACTCAAACGCATCTGCCTTCATACCCCCCACGTCACCGACGTTGTCGCCCACATTATCGGCTATGGTGGCTGGGTTGCGGTAATCGTCCTCTTTTAGGCCTGATTCTACCTTGCCCACATAATCAGCACCCATATCCGCGGCCTTGGTAAATATTCCTCCTCCTGTCCTCATAAAGAAAGCTGCGAAACTTGCACCTATTATAAAGGTGATAAGTACGGTCACTACCTCATTTAAAACGTCTACCTGGGGGCCTATAGTCCTTCCATACCACCAGTAGAGCAGATTGAACCAAAAAGCAGTATGGAAAAGGGCTACCGTAGCAAGAAGGAGGCCGGAAGAAGAAGCAGCGGTAAATGCTATGTTCATCGCTGGCCCAAGGCCTTTTTCCATGGCTGCATTGGTCACCCTTGAATTAGCGGAAGTGGATATCCGCATCCCCATGTACCCTATGAGCAGGCTGAACCCCATACCGGTGGCAAAAGCCGGTATGGAAGCAAAGCTAAGGTATCCAAACCAGACCATGACACCAAATATTGCAGATAGGACCACAAAGAATATGGAAATGACTTTTAGCTGCTGGTTCAAGTAAGCACGGCTGCCCAATGATATAGCATCGGATATCTCTACCATCTTTTTATTGCCCCTGTTATGTTTGCTGACCAACCAAGCAAATATTATGGCCAAGATTAGAGAGATGAAGGCACCGATAAAAGGCAGTATCCTAAAGAATAACA
>PWSB01000189.1 GCA_003563375.1 Actinomycetota bacterium
AGCCGCAAACAGCGCCCAGGCCTTTGCAACAAACGGAGTCCAAGGTCCCTGAGGTTATAGATTATTCCCAAAAAGATGAGATCGAGGTTATTAAAACCTCTAAGGACGGGCAGCTTGAGATACCTCTTGTGGAAAGCGACCAAGAGGATGAAGACTACATGCTCCCGCCGGCAACCATTTTAAAAAAATCAAAAAGTGTCCATCCAAGACTGTATAAACAGAATATCAAGGAAAGAGCTTCTACCTTAAACCAGGTTTTTAGAGACTTTAATCTTGCAGCGAAGGTTACCAGAGTGGTAAGAGGGCCCTCGGTCACTTTATATGAACTAAGCCTTGCACCAGGAGTCAAGGTCCAAAGGTTATTGAGCCTAGAGGATGATTTCTGTGTAGCAATGGGCTCTCCTGATATAAGGTTTTTAACCCCTATACCAGGCAAATCTGCTATTGGAATTGAAGTCCCCAACCAGATAAGGAGCCTGGTAACCTTGGGTGACATATTCACCGAACAGGTTTCTATGGATACTACAAGGTTACTGGAGGTACCCTTGGGGAAAAACTTGTCCGGGGAAATAATCACAATGGACATAGGCGCTATGCCCCATGTGCTCATAGGAGGTGCAACTAATTCGGGAAAGAGCTCCTGCATAAACAGCATAATAATCTCTTTGCTCCTAAAGGTAAAACCAAGCCAGGTAAAATTTATAATGATAGACCCGAAAATGGTGGAGCTAAACATATATAACGGCATCCCCCATCTTCTGTCACCGGTTGTAATAGACCCCAAAAAAGCTGCATCAGCGCTTTCATGGTCCACGGAAGAGATGGATAACAGGTTTAAGGTTTTATCCGATTATAATTTCAAGTCTCTTGAAGAATATAATTATAGGGTAAAAAAGGATGGGATAGATGAACTAAAGACCCTGCCTTATATAATAATCATTGTAGATGAGCTGGCAGACCTTATGATGGTATCAGCCTCGGAGGTAGAGGAGAGCATATGCAGGATCGCACAGAAGGGAAGAGCGGTAGGGATACATTTGTTATTGGCTACCCAGAAACCTGTGGTAAAGATAATCACCGGATTAATACAGGGCAACATCCCTGCAAGGATTGCTTTCAATGTAGCTAAAAATATTGATTCAAGGGTAATCCTTGACCAGAGCGGGGCTGAAAAATTAATCGGCAAGGGGGATATGTTATACAAGTCTCCCACTGAAAGCACGCCTTTGAGGTTGCAGGGGGCATTCGTGACCTCCAAAGAAATAGAAATGGCCACCAATTACATTAAGAATATAAAGAGAGCAGAATACAGTGAAGAGATAACCAGGAAAATAAGTAATGAAAAAAAAGTAGATATAGAGGAAGACGATCTCATCTATGATGCTTTAAAGGCAGTGGTAGAATATGGACATGCTTCGGCTTCTCTTCTGCAAAGGAAATTAAAACTGGGCTATTCTAGAGCGGCAAGGATAATAGACCAATTAGAAGAAAAGGGATTGATAAGCGGTTATGACGGCAGCAAACCCAGAGAAGTATTAATCGACAAGCAGGAACTTGATAGAATATTAAAAAACCAGGAACAGATCTAAATGACTTGCACAATTTTGAGCGTGGGAACTGAACTGACCCTAGGATTAGTGTTGGACATGAATTCCAAGGCTATTGCAGAACAGCTGACTGCTTGCGGCATAGAATGTAATTTTATACATGTAATAAGAGACGATGAGCATGAATTAAGCGAAGCTATAAGGACAGGCTTGGGCCATAGTGATATCTTGATCATAAGCGGAGGCCTTGGCCCTACAGATGATGATATTACCCGGATGACGGTGGCAAAGACGCTAGGCCTTGGCCTGGTCAGGGATACCTCTCTTGACCCTACCAGCCTCAGATTTATTAAAAAAATTAAATCAGAAGACATAAAAAAAAGGCTCCTAAGGCAATCCTATGTTCCGCAGGGTGCAGTTTCTTTTAAACCAAAAGTGGGCAGTGCATCTGGTTTTGCTTTAGAGCAAGGCAAGAAATGGGTTTTTGCTATCCCCGGTGTCCCCAGAGAGATGGCCGATATGCTAATAAAAAATGTTATTCCTTTTTTAAAAAAGCTTTCTGTTATCAAAGATCCAGGGATAATAAAAAGGGTATTGATGGCTACTGATATAAGCGAGACCGAGATAGAATGCAAAATAGAGGACCTTGCCTGTGAAGCTGAAAAGAAAAATATCACAATTGGGATAACAGCCACTCCAGGCCTGATCAAGATAATTTTGATAGCCAAAGGCAAGTCTGCTGACCTTTTGGATTATTTTGAAAAAAGCATAAAAGAAAAAGTGGGGGATTTTATATACGGAATAGATGAACCCAGGATAGGTTATCACCTCAAGGAGGCACTTAAGAGCGGCAAGACGAAGATCAGTACCGCGGAGTCCATCACGGGAGGGTTGATAGGAGATATGATTACCGATGTACCAGGAAGTTCTGCTTATTATGCAGGAGGTGTAGTCTCCTATAGCGATCTTTCAAAAAAAAGGGTTTTGGGCATAAGCATGCAAACTTTGGAGCAGGAAGGAGCTGTAAGCAGTAAAACCTGTTTGGAAATGAGCCAAAGTGTCAAAAAGATGTTTGGCTCTGATTATTCTTTGGCGGTGGCTGGGTATGCTGGTCCCAAAGATCCTGAGACAGGACTGGTATATTTGAGCATTATAGGGAAAAGAAATGAGCCCGAACTGATAAAAAGAAGGTTTTTAGGCACAAGGGACGATATAAAGTTTAGAACAGCACAACTTGCATTGAACAGGCTAAGGGTAATGATAATAAATGAATGATTCAGAAAAAAAAAGATTATTTGTGGCTATAGATCTTCCACCTGAGGCAAAGGAGATTATTTATAAGACAAGTAATAAGTTTTTAGAGGCCAAGAAAAACATAAGACAGGTAAAAAGTGATAATATTCATATCACTTTAAAATTTCTGGGAAATGTAAAAAAAGAATACCTGCCAAGTCTGACAACCGAATTAAACAGCTGTGCCAAAAAAACTGAGGCTTTTAAATTCAGGATTAAAAACCGAATAGATGCTTTTCCGAACATAAGAAAAGCAAGTATAATATTTGTCGGCGTCGAAGAAGGGGGCCGGAAAATAGAAAAAATATTTACTGATATAGAACCAGGGCTTAAACAAATAAATATAAGCAAAGAAAAAAGAAGGTTTGTGCCCCATGCTACACTGGCTAGAGTTAAACAGAAAACGGATATTTCGGAATTAGAAAAGGATATTGTATTTAGGAAACTACCCGAAGTAAGTTGTGACAGGATAACTTTGTTTGAAAGTAGATTAAAACCTTCAGGAGCGGAATATTACATTTTAGAAGAATTCATTTTAGGAAAATCTTTTAAGTTTTAGAAAAATATATTATTATATAAATGCACAATTAAGCATATTAAATGGGGGACTGATGGAAAGAGACAAAATTATAGATAATACAGTATCACAAATAGAGCGGCAATACGGCAAAGGCACCATAATGAGACTGGGCGACCAGGGACCGAATGTATCCATAGCTTCTATCCCTACAGGTTCATTAGAGATCGACATTGCTTTAGGGATAGGAGGGATTCCAAGAGGCAGGGTGACAGAAATTTTTGGTCCAGAAGCCTCAGGAAAGACAACCCTTGCTCTGCATATTATAGCCAATGCCCAGAAGGGTGGGGGTATTGCTGCTTTTATCGATGCTGAGCATGCTTTAGATCCCATGTATGCCAGAAACCTTGGGGTAAACACTGAAGAATTATTGCTTTCCCAGCCTGATAATGGAGAGCAGGCCTTAGAAATTGCTGAGATATTGCTTAAAAGCGGCGCATTGGACGTGATAGTAGTGGATTCTGTGGCAGCCCTGGTTCCCAAAGCAGAGCTTGAAGGTGAGATGGGCGACTCGCATGTGGGCCTGCAGGCAAGGCTCATGTCCAAGGCCTTGAGAAAACTAACAGGAGTGGTAAACCGTACAAGGACTTCAGTTGTATTTATTAACCAGTTAAGAGAAAAAATAGGGATAATGTTTGGAAATCCTGAGGTCACTCCAGGAGGCAGGGCCCTAAAATTTTATTCTTCAGTCAGGCTGGACATAAGGAGGATAGACAGCATAAAAGATGGAACTGATATCATAGGCAACAGGATAAGGGTAAAAGTCGTAAAAAACAAAGTTGCCCCTCCGTTTAAAAGCGCAGAATTCGACATCATGTATGGAAAAGGGATTTCAAAGGAAGGTAGTGTCTTAGATGTGGGGACCGAACTAGATATAATAAACAGGAGCGGGTCCTGGTATTCTTATGGGGATGAACGTATAGGTCAGGGAAGGGAAAATGCTAAACTTTTTCTGACCCAAAACCCAAAAATATTGGAAAAGGTCGAAAAACAGATCAGAACAAATTATAACCTGCCCCAAAAGAAAGCAAGCAAGGCGAAGTGACCTTCTTTGCATAAGGACCAAATATCTGATAATATAATATCTGTTAGGCAGTTCTTTCTGAAGTATAAAATTAAATAATTATGATGTTGACTTCTAATAGGTAACTGATATAATTCAATTTGCTTAAAAAAACTGCTCTTTTTTATTTTTAAGTTCCAAGAAAATTAATAATTTTTTTGTTGACAACCTATTTTTATTATGGTATTTTTTGTCAGGCTGATTGGAGCCTTGTGTTCTTTGAGAACTAAATAGTGTAAGCTTTGGATTCAATTTTATATAAGTTTAAGTTGGTCAAACCTTCGGGTTTGATTGACTTAATAATTTGAGAGTTTGATCCTGGCTCAGGACGAACGCTGACGGTGTGCTTAATACATGCAAGTCGAACGAGCAATGCAGAAGTGGCAACACTTTTGCAAAGCTAGTGGCGAACGGGTGAGTAACGCGTAGGTAATTTGCCTTAGAGATTGGGATAACCTTCTGAAAGGAAGGCTAATACCAAATGGTCTATATGTTTCGCATGAAATTTATAGTAAAGGTAGCCGCAAGGCCTCCGCTCTAAGATATGCCTGCGTCCTATTAGCTAGTTGGTAAGGTAATGGCTTACCAAGGCTATGATGGGTAGCCGGCTTGAGAGGGTGACCGGCCACACTGGGACTGAGATACGGCCCAGACT
>PWSB01000106.1 GCA_003563375.1 Actinomycetota bacterium
ATTACCCTATTTTTTGAGTTCAAAAATTTATCTATGGTCATCCTGCTATAGTAGGTATCGACAGGTTCATTGAAGGCAATATGCCCATGATAACCTAATCCCCCATAACATATATCTATGCCGCCCAGCTGCTCGATCTTGTCAGTCCCATAATCCAGATCCGCCGGATCAGGAAATATTATATTTTCATTTTTAAGCCCAAGCCCGGTATCCAGCATATCAAAAAGAGCCTTTTTCATATAACCCTTAAAGCTCATAGGGTCATCCTCAGATATTAGCCTGCCTTCCCAATCAAGGTATTCATCCATGAAGAATACCCACAGCTTTGAAAGATCGGTCTGCTCACTATTCAGGATATCGGCAAGCATAGGGTATTGTGGGGTAGGACCTACGGGAAGTATTACCTTGGTATCCTGGCCCTTTTCATTGTTTCTTATGATCAAATCTGCAATAGAACGAGCCATCTTTTTATAGATAGAATGCTGATCCTTTACTATTTGAACACCCACATTGGCCCAATTTACAATTTCTTCTGCGGGCATAGACATAATCTTTCCAAAATCCCCGTCACTTACAGTCTGATGGGTCATAATACCTTCAAAGGTACCCATTCGGTCCTCCTTGTTTTACTTAAATTTAACTATTTCCTTATTTTTTGCAGAATAGGCTGCCGCAAGAGCGAGTTCCAATGCAGCCCTTCCATCACCAAAGGTAGCTTTTTTTATCTCTTTTTGGTTATGAGTACAGTCAACAAAATATTTACATTCTAATAGATAGCCATCCGTTTTGTCCACGTCAAGCTCCTCTATAGAACCATCGGGCCTGTAGATAGTGACTTTTGTAGCTTGAGCCCTCTCTTCAATATTTTTGCCAGCCCGAAATACCCATTCTATGGTGCCTTCTGTGCATAATATCCTGAATATCATTGTGAATGGAAATGATCCCTTAAAAGCCCAGCCTCCTTCTGCTGAACCTGCAACTCCGTCTTCAAACTCAATATTGGTGGTTATATGCACCAATCCCCCCTGTTTTATTGTCTGAGGATTATACACTCCTTGGGCCATTACTCTTTTAGGTTTACCAAATACCCAGGTAAGATAGTCAAGATCATGTATATGAAGATCTAAAGCAGCCCCTCCACTGTACTTTTCCTGGAGGCCCCAATTATCCTGGTGCCAATCTGGAAGCACGGCAAGCCTTTCACAATAACCAAAAAGGGGCTTGCCTAATTCTCCGCTATCTACTACCTCCTTGGCCCTTATGTATTCCGGCCAGAACCTTATGACATGGCCTATCATACCTTTAACCTTGTTTTTTTCAACTGCTTCTATCATCTGGTCTGCTTCGTCTAAGGTCAAGGCCATCGGCTTTTCACAGAATATATTTTTCCCAGCATCAGCTGCTTTTTTTGTAAGCTCAGCATGAAGGAAAGTTGGCAGGCAAATATCTACGTTGTCTACTTCTTCACTTTTGATACATTGGTCTAAATCAGAATAATATTTGGCTCCATGATCTGAAGCAAGTTTTCTGCCTTTTTCTTCTACCTTGTCTGCTACTGCAACCACATTGGCATCTTCTATCTGTTTATAGGAATTAGAATGCAGGTCTCCTATAAATCCAGCACCCAGTATTGCAATATTTACCATTTTTTACCCACCCCCTATATATACCCATGATTTTTCAAGAAATCATAAGATATTGCTACTGCGTCATTTATCTCATCCAGGCTATGCTCTTTTCCGTCAAACTCGATTTCCACATCTATAGGTCCCTTATAGTCCTTTATCTTCTTAAATATCGTGTCAAAATCAAGAACCCCTTCCCCCAATGCAGGAAAATTCCAGTCCTCTTTCTTGCCGCTTCCATTATCTTTTAGGTGAAGATAGGCCATATAGGGAAGAGCTGCTTCTATATCCTCTTCAGGCCTTACTCCTCCATAGAAGATTACATTTGAAGTATCGTAGTTCAGTTTGACATTGGGATGTGATATTGACTTGATTATCTCTGCCCCCTTAGGGCCTGTATTACACCAGTTACCATGCATCTCTAAACAAATAGTGACCTTGTTCTTCTTAGCATAATCGGCTAATTCCCCTATATCGGCATAGAATTTATCTTCATCTTTGCTGTCCTTTACTTCCCCTGTATCAGTTATCAGGTATGCAGCCCCTGCTTTGGCTGTAAAATCTATTACTTTTTTTAAGTTATTTACGGTATCATCTTTTCCCATACGGGTATGTCCGGATACCGCTAAAAGAGTCAGTCCATACCTTGCCACTTTATCAAGGACTATCTGATAATCATTCTCCCCCATTTCTTCGGGCCTGGGTATTATATGTTCAAAATAACCTGGACAGGTGGCAAGATCCACAAATTTAAAACCTGCAGCAGATATTCCTTCCATTGCCTGATCTGCGTCATAGTTAGGATAAGTAGAAGTTACTACAGCTATCTTGTTTTTCATTTGCTCGCCTTTCTTTTTGGGATTTCACGAAATATTTTTACCCTGGTGATAAAGCATGCACAAAAGGGCTGTATATTGATTCCGTGAAACCATAATTTTTTGATTTAATCTTCTTGAAACCCTAAAATGTGTTTACTTTTTTTATCCTCCACCCCCCAGAATTTTTTATGACCTGTTCCGAAAGATTTCCCCCCAAAAACTCGCCTCAGGGAAGGACCCTTTTAGTCATTCCTTGTGGGTACATTTTCTGTTGCGTAAATGCTTCTGCATATGGTACCGCAGCCTGAAATCCCCTGAATTTAGCAACAGCCCTTATAAATTCAGGTGCGTCACAATCATGCATATCTTTAAGCCACCCCAGTTGTGATTCCATTTTGAGCATCATCTCGATCTTGGTATCTATGGTATCGGTTATGTCTACATATTCCTGGGGTTCAAAATTTATTCCAGCTAAAGTATCCATGTAGTAGAGAAAAGGTAATTTTGTCGACGGCTCGTAATCCGATTCCCAAAGCTTTAGGCTTGCAAGATAAGTAGCTTCAAACACAAGCTGCCTGGTGTTTAAATGGTCTGAATGATAATCTCCGGGGGAATGGGTGATTACAAGATCAGGATCGACTTGTCTTAGGACATCTATTGCTTTGGCCCTTGATTTGACGTCAACCACAGCTTCGCCGTCCGCAAGTCCACCCCATATCGATTTAGCTCCTATGACTTTGGCTGAGTTATAAGCCTCTTGTCTTCTGATCTTCGCTAATTCCTCTGAAGTATGGACAGCACTCCCTTTGTCGCCATTACATAGATAACAAATATAAGTCTCATGGCCTTCCTTTGCAAACTTTGCCATGGTCCCTGCGCATAAAATTTCCACATCGTCTGGATGAGCCCCTATCGCAAGAACTTTCATTTTATCACCACCTTCCTTAAGCTCTTCGCATCATGCCTATATTACTTATAACCGTAGCTATTACTATGACTGCTCCTAAAAATATTACTTGCATAAAAGATGAAACTCCTACAATATTCATGGCATTGTACATAATACCCAGCAATAGCACTCCAAAAAATGCTCCCACCAGGCTTCCCTTGCCGCCTACGAAAGTTATGCCTCCTATGATAACTGCAGCAAGAGCTTGAAGCTCATAGCCCAAGCCTGTATCAGCCCTCACCATACCTATTCTCGAAGCAAGTACAAGACCGGCCAACCCTACTATCAGACCACTTAAAGCGTATATAGAAACCACATTCCAATCAACATTTATACCTGACAGGTAAGCAGCCATAGGGTTTCCTCCAATAGCATTCAACCTTCTTCCATATTTAAAATTCCTTCGAAGTATATATGCAAATATAAAGACAAGAAGATATATTATAAGGGGCAACGGAACGAGACCAAATCTTGCCCTTCCCAAGAAGACAAACTGCCCACCCAGGGAATGCGGCCTTCCTCCTGCAATTACGAGAGAGGCCCCGTGATACACGTACATCATTCCCAAGGTGATGATAAGCGGGGTTACCTTACTTTTTGCAATAATAAAACCGTTTATAAATCCCCCTGCGGTTGCCAATAGGAGAACAAGGACAACGGAGAAAGCAATATCATAGCCTGCAATTACCATTCTGGTAAATACCATTCCTACTAATCCAGCCAAGGCTCCTATCGATATGTCCAACTGGCCTGCAATCATCAGCAGGGCCATACACATACTCAAGATACCAAGTACTGAGATCTGCTGTGCTATATTAAAGATATTTCTAGCAGATGCAAACCTTGGATTCAAAAATGAGGCTATAATAGAAACACCGATAATAATAAGGATCAAATATGTTATTTGGTGCTTTAGAACCTTCAGCTTACTAAAAAAGGGGGCTTGGCTAATAGCTTGATTTCTTTCATCTTTATTTACCATTGTTATCACCTCCAATAAATCCTTTTAAAATATTTTCTTCAGTCATCTCTTCTCCTGCTAGTTCTTTGGTTATTTTAAAATCTTTTAAAACTAAAATCCTGTCACTAATAGAAATAAGTTCAGGCATCTCTGAGGAGATCATAATTATTGATTTTCCCTGTGCTACAAGACCAGTAAATAATTCATAAACTTCAACTTTTGCATTTACATCTATTCCGTGTGTTGGTTCATCTACAATCAGGATATCTGAATCTCCAAAAAGCCATTTTGCGATTGCTACTTTCTGTTGATTTCCTCCACTTAAATAATTAACTTCTTGACTCAGAGAAGGAGTTCTTATATTCAATTTATTAACAAAATCCCGTGTGGTCCATCTTTCTTTTTTTAAATTTAAAAATATTTTTCCAAGCTTATCAAGTCCTACAACAGTTATATTCTGGTCTACAGGAAGTCCCATAAAAAGACCATCGACCTCCTTGTTTTCAGCAAGATAGGCAATTTTTGCTCTTATACCTTCATTAGGGCTATTTATATCTACTTCCTTTCCCTTATATAATATTTTTCCTGCAGCTTTGGGAGATGCTCCAAATATAGCCCTTGCCATCTCTGTTCTTCCCGAGCCTTTTAGCCCAGCAATACCCAGTATCTCTCCTTTTCTTAGCTTAAAGTTGATTTCTTCACTGTCATTTTCTAATTTTAGACCTTTGACTTCAAAAATATAATCGCCGATCTCTGTTTCTTTCTTCTTATA
>PWSB01000131.1 GCA_003563375.1 Actinomycetota bacterium
TATAGCACATGGAAATATAATTAGTCAAGCATATTTTTTAGCATTGTAGTAGTTCAGTGATATTGTCATGAAGATGTTGTTCAGCGAAAATGTCACCTATGAAAAGAAAGGAACAATATGATATATTGTTAGGTAGCTATCCAATTTGCATAAAAAATGAATTATTGAAGCTTAGAGGCGGCTTTAGTCTAAGTACAAGATTTGAGACGCAAACGGATAGATCTTATGGATTGAAATCTGATGCCAATTGAATTAACATAAAATATAAAAGAATTCCATGAAGGAGTGTTATTCTTGAAAAAATTAATGATTCTATTTACCATAATCTTTTTTTTAATGCTGCAGGGTTGCCTGCCTGCACAATGGAGAGAGGCAGCCTTACCTGAAGAAGAGGAGCAGACTATTGAGATAATCCTTTATTTTGGGAGCCCTGATGCCATAGATACAGGCCAGCAAGGGGAATATGGTTATGTAACACCCGTGACCAGAGAGATCCCCCATACCCAGGAAGTGTTAAGGGCTTCCTTGGAAGAATTGATAAGAGGTCCTGTGGGCGAAAACGTATATCCTGTTGTCCATGGTTCAGTAGAGATCATTGGCATAAACATTGATGAGGGGGTAGCTGTAATAGACCTGAGTGAAGATATGTTCGGTCCTGACTGGGTGGGAGGCACGTTGGCAGGGACCGTCTTTGTCCAGTCATTTGTTTTTACGGCTGCCCAGTTCGAAACCGTAGATTCGGTGCAGGTATTGGTGGAGGGCGAGCCCTGGAATGACGGCCATATGATATGGGATCAGCCTATATCTCCACAAGATCTGGTTACTGAAAGGGAGGACGGCCCAGATGCCGAAATCGAAGAATGGGTAGAATACTCAAGAGACCTTATGCTTGTACAGGCAAGGGAGCATGAAGGTGAGCTTTATATTCTGGCAACATATGGCATAAAGCCTACAGGTGGCTATTCTGTCGAAATCGTAGATATTTCGGATGAAAATAACCAGGATACCCTGGTTGTGACGGTTGAATTTAAGGAACCTGCAGAAGAAGATATTGTAACACAAGCTCTGACAAGACCATATGACCTTGAAATAATTGATCCGGTGGATATTCCCATTGAGTTCCAGGCACAAGGAGACGAAGAATTTATTCCAACGCTGCATGGCATAGACTGGCTGCGTCCCATTGAAGCTGGTACAGAAAATATTAAGGTATTCTCGCCTGCTACCCATGATATAGTTCTTAGAGAATTTACCGTGGAAGGCATTGAAAATGTATTTGAGGGCAATGTAAATTACAGAGTACTGGACATCCAAAGGGAAGAATTAATAACTGGGTTTGCTACCGGCTATGGGATTGGCTGGGGATATTTTGAAATAGAGGTCGAAGTACCTGAACAGATCCAATCAGGAGATGCTTTTATTGTGGAAGTTTATGCAATATCCGCTAAAGACGGCAGCATAACTGACCTGGTACAGCTAGAGCTGTATCTAGAATAGGCAGTTTTGCACTATTTCAAACCTTTGACTTTTTCAATACTTTCGATCAAGGCTACCCAAGTAGAGCCCTGATTAAAAAGTATCGGATCGCCTTCTGTATCAAGGAATTCAAATGGGTCTTGAATGCTGTCTCTACCCCAGGTGCCGGAGATTACATTTCCGTCAATCAGATAATATGCCTTGCCTTGTGAATGGTCCCCTGTGGTCCTCACCTTCATGTGCCCTATTCTATTTACCGGGCCATCGATATCCGTTACCAGGATAACAACATTATTTACACTTATCTGCTCACCCGTTTCATGGTCTATATGTGGTTCTCCAGCCATTGACCTCAGGTACTTGTTGGAATTTATATCATAGTTGAAGCTTGCTTTGTAGTTTTCAGATGAAAAGTCCACAGTGACACTTTCGGCATCTCCTCTTTCATTTTCTTTGGCATCCTGTTTAAACTTCATAGCTGATTGTCCGCCCTGCAGAGAGTAACCCACAGACTCTCCGTCTGTTTTAATCCCAGACGTATTTATAAAAGCAGTATGCCACAAAGTATCGCTGCGGCTGTGGTCCCTCCAACCGGCTCCTGTATAAGGCACATGTGAATTACTGTGGGCATCCAGTAAATCCATGTTCATATTATTGATAACTCCATAAGCATCATCGTAGGTCCCCCAAAATGTGTATATAGGGTCAAAGCTTCTAGCAAGTTCAGCATAATATATTCTTGCACTTCTGACAGGCCCTATAATTTCCGCTTCATAACTGGAAAACAAAGCCAAGAATCTTGTAATACCATGTTCAACTACAGTTTCAAAAACAATATCCGCATGTATTAGTCCCGATTGAGGCCTTGCTCCCGGAGCATTCTGGACCATAACCGCAAGAGGCCTGCCGTTATGGACCCCTTCCGAAATTTTTAAACCACTCAGTATATTCATGTTCCCGTTTAAGATATTAAGTTCAGCATTTTCCGCTTCTTTTTGAATATTTTCCTCTTCGATAACCTCTTCTGCTTCTTCTTCTACTTCTGCAACTTCAAGTTCTTCAGTCTCAGTATTCATATTATTCTTATCTATCTCTATTTCCTCGACTATCTCTACTTCCTCGTGTTCAACAGATGCATTTTTTTCTTCAGAAATTATTGGTTCCACCTCTATTTCATCCAGATCTTTCAGTTCAACCTTTACTTCCTCCTCCGAAGGTCCCTCTTCTCCTAATTCCGCTATCAAACTCTCGAAAGCTTCTGAGCGCTCCGCCCTCTCCTGTTCTGACCTCACTTCTTCTATTAACCTTTTGAAAGCTTCTGAGCGCTCCGCCCTCTCCTGTTCTTCGTTTATATCTGTACTGCAGCCTGACAGGATCGCGATTAAGACTATGGAGATCAATGCGGAAATGAAGACATGGGCCGTTGCCCTTCCTGCAACTTTTCTAATTGAATTCAAAACTTCTACCTCTTATGCTTCTGTTGATAAATTTTGACCATATTACTATAATTTTCAAAAAATGAAAGTAAAAAATCTAAAATTTTAATTGACTCTACCAGTACCTTTTCAATTTTTATCACCTTTTAATCGGCTCTTCTTGTAATTTTCAATATACTGAACAGATAGGACCTTCATTTGTCGGGATATCTCTTCAAACTCACGCATATTACCTACGCATTTTTTAACCAATTTTGTCTGTTCATCGTTTAATGTCCTAGTCACGGTCTTTGAATCTACTTTTCGTGTCCATATATTATAGGGCCCATGCCTTTTGGTTTTATCCCTATGGCAGATACAGCTTGGCTTTCCGCATTTAATGAATACCTTCATTACACTTCCGGTAGAGATAAACTTCAGTTCATCTATCTTTTTTTTAAGAGACCTGTATTTTTCTTCAATCTCATCTTGGGTTGTCAAAATTTTGCACCTCCTTAAGTAATATATACTCAAAGATATTAAAATGCAAGCTAAAAGTTAAAATAATTTTAAAAAAGGGAACAGATTAAAGGTGGTGGCGAAAATTTTATTCTTATTTAGGATTTTAACAGCATTTACTAGCTATTTGCATACGTATCGATAACCGATTAAGGTTAGACGAATTTCTCTTATGTTATAAAGACTTCCTATTAGCCTTTAGGTAAAAATCTACAGGCCTCCTTATGAACCTGCAGATATTTTAGGTTGTCCTCCTATCAGGGGTGTTAAATATTCTATACTTTTTCTCATGGCCTCAACACCCGAGCATTCTATAGACAGGCATCCATCATAGCCATTTTCCCTCAGGAGATCTATACACCCTTTGATGTCCACTTCCCCATCACCTATAGCCATACCTGCCGTTACTCCGGTCTCACCGGTTTTTTCCTTAGGTATAATGACATCTTTTAAATGTACATGTACCACCTTGTCTATAACCTGCTTTAAGGTATCATGAGCATCGTTTCCCGCTATAGTGGTGTTCCCTGTATCAAAGTTTATTGCCAGGTTTTCTGAATCGTTTAAATCCATAATATTTAATAGGCCTTTGGCATTCGTTGTATATACGCCATGGGGCTCTATAGTTATGGTGATGCCGTAATTCTCAGCCATCTCGAGTATAGTCTTCAAATTATATCCCATGATGCGGAATGCATCCTGGTCATCCATCCAGTCAGGTTTGGGTCCTTCAGCAGTATTTACCAGAGGCGCACCTAGTATATAGGCAAATCTTATGGCTTTTTTTAGATAATCAACACCGTATTCAGTATCAAGGAGATTGGAATGAGAACTAAGGCAAGCAACCTTTAGCCCTGCATCTTCTATCATTTTCCTCATCTCCATAGGGTCATCTTCCAGACTAGTGATATTGCAGTACCCGTAAACATTTAATAAACATCTTCCTGTCATCAGTTCAGGCTCGATATATTCTAGGCCAAGTTCTTTTGTCACCTCAACAGCATAGGAAAAATCTTTTTCTTCGTGCCTAAAAGCATCTGCTTCGGCGCATAATTTCATAGACATCTCTACCTCCTCGTATCAGCTTTATAAATGTATTTAAAAATCACTAATTTCTAGAGATTACTATATCGGTTAAGTGTTAGCATAATTTGAAATAAAAAAAATTTATATATTGTAATTATATTGTAAAATTATGTTATAGTGTAGCTTATTTTCCAATATACCAAGACCAAGAGCATCCATGGTAATAATTTGATGCGTTGTATATCCGGATATGGCTTGGCACACAGTACCAAGGCAGATGAGCCTGCAATTTTTTTAACCTTTAGAGGCCAGAGAAGTTCCATCTTCATTTTTTTTCAATAATTGCAACATTTTCTTTAAGCATAGACTGTCAATAATAAGTGTATCTACTAACCCAGCTCTTATAGCGCCCAGAATAGCATTAACTTTTCTTAGACCGCCAGCCACTAAAATTTTATTTTCTATTTTCACCAAATCTTCTGTTCTTATGCATATAGCTCTATTGTGTATCCGGGTCTTGCATATATTTTCACTGGAATCAAAAAATTTAAAAATAGTTTCTCCGATAATCCTTTTTTTAACCAATTCCTCTATTTCAGTACTTTTCAAATAATCTTTATAATAAAAATTTGTAGAATAGGGATCAAAGACTCCAACTGATAAAAGTGCTACATTTATGGTCTCATGCA
>PWSB01000007.1 GCA_003563375.1 Actinomycetota bacterium
AAGCTTCAGGGAAAAGAACAGACCGAGATCGAGCAAGCGGGCTGTGGAGATATTGCTGCAGTGTCCAAGATAATGGAAATATCCAATGATGACACAATTTCTACTGAAGAAAACCAGCTTAAAATACCAAAGGTAGAGTATCCCAACCCTACATTGCCTAAAACCGTTATCCCCCTTACTAAAGGAGATGAAGAGAAAATAAACAATGGTATCTCAAGATTGATAGAGGAAGACCCCACACTAAAGCAGGAGATCGATACCGAAGTCAAACAAAACATAGTCTGGGGAATGGGAGAGACACATCTTTCCGTGGTAAGGGAAAGCCTGAAGAAAAAATTTGAGATCGGGGTCGACATGCAGACCCCTGAAGTCGCTTACAAAGAGACCATAAGAAAAGAAACCAAGTCAGAATATAAATACAAGAAGCAGTCCGGCGGCAGGGGCCAATACGGCCATGTATTTATAGAGGTCAAGCCTCTTGCCAGGGGAAAGGGTTTTGTTTTTGAGGATACCATATTCGGAGGGGCAATACCCAAAGGATATATACCTGGTGTTGAAAAAGGTATAAGAGAGGCCTTAAATGAAGGGATATTGGCAGGCTATCCGGTTATCGATGTCGGGGTAAACCTTTATGACGGCTCTTACCATACCGTTGATTCTTCAGAGATGGCTTTTAAGATAGCAGCTTCTATGGCTTTTAAAAAAGGAATGGAGAATGCCTCACCCTGTATACTCGAACCTATAATGGAGCTGGAAATAGTGGTCCCCGAGGAATACATGGGAGATATAATAGGTGATATAAATTCCAGGAGGGGTAAAATACTGTCGATGACACCCTCTGATAACAAGACCCAGGTTATCAAAGCTACGGTCCCCCAGTCAGAGACCTTCAGCTATGCAGTGGACCTGACTTCTATTACCCAGGGACGCGGTTCCTTTAAGCAGAAATTCTCAAATTATGAAGAGCTCCCGTCAAATCTTGCACAAAAACTAATAGAAGAAAGAAAGAATAAAGATGAAAAATAAATACAGGAAATATCGGAAATATGTTTTTTTCTTGGACCGTTTCCCTTATATAGTTTTTTTAATAGTTGCTGGCCTTACCGTCTGGCTTTTCATGAATATAGACCAAAGGCTTGACTTAAGTTTTTTCAGCCCCCAGGAAAGGCAGGCGGCAGCAGTAAGCAGTGAAGTCGTTGTCACCTCCCCTGCCGAGGACCAGGTCTTTAATTTAAGGCACAGGGAGACTGTCCCCATAGAGGTGCGAGCCTCAGATATTGAAGATGTTGAATCCGTGGTAATAGTGTCCATTGACGGCCAGGTTGTACAGATATTTACCGACCCACCTTATGCTTTTGAATGGGAGCCTGAGGATGAGGGCGAATACATGCTTGATGTCGAGGCTGCTGATATGGATGAAAGAACAATCGGCTCATCTGATACGGTCACCTTCAGGGTAAATTTTGTGAGCCCGGGCTGGTAAAGCTGCCCGTTGTCCTAATAGTAAAAAGCTGCCTGGGTGGCTAGAGGCCTATTTTTTGTTCCAGCTTCTCTAACCTTTCCTTTAGCTTATCCAGTTCTTTTCTTTGGTTAAGCTTTTCGATTATAGCCTGTCTTATGAATACAGATGTGGCCATAGACTGCCTCTTGGCCTCTTTTTTTGCCTTTTCTATTAGCTCTCTTTCTATTTTAAACGAGTGCATTACTTTTTTATCTGCCATATGTCCTAAATGGTTGCCATTTACAATTATTTAATAATTATATCATAATTGTGTATCCTGTATATACCTTTGAAATTAGTCATAAATTTGCCAAAAAATTTAAAATTTATTATCTTATACCAGTATATGAAAATAAAAACTGATCATAAAACAAAGACTTATAGGATTAAGATACTGGGTATTGTTCAGGGTGTAGGATTCAGGCCTTTCATCTTTAATCTAGCCTCCGGTTATGGACTTGACGGATATGTGGCCAATACCGGTGAAGGAGTCATCCTTGAGGTAAATTCAAACAAAAAAAAAGAGCTTGATAAGTTTATAGGCGATATAAGGCTTAAAAAACCCGGCCCTGCCCTTATCGAGGATTTAGAGGTCTCTGAAATAGCATTTAAGGGTTTTAATGGCTTCATGATCAGGGAAAGCAGGGATAATAAGAAGTTTCAGCTAATTTCTCCGGATCTTGCAACATGCAGTGATTGCCTTTTTGATATAAGCAACAAAGACGATAAAAGGAGATACGAATATCCCCTTACCAACTGCACAAATTGCGGTCCCCGGTTTACCATAATGGAGAAGCTGCCCTATGACAGGCCGGATACCACCATGAGGGATTTCAAGTTATGCAGCCATTGTTCCAGGGAATATTCTGACCAAAACGACCGCAGGTTCCATGCTCAACCTGTAGCCTGCAGGGCATGCGGGCCCCGGGTATGGCTTGCTGACAGGAATGGAAGGCCCATAGAGGAAAAGGACCCCATAAAGGTTGCCGTCCAAAAGCTAAAGCAAGGCTCTATAGTGGCTATAAAAGGGCTTGGGGGATACCAGCTTGCCTGTGATGCTACAAACAGCCAGGCAGTAAAAGAACTCAGGGCCCGGAAAAGAAGGCCCTCAAAACCATTTGCCATAATGGTTAAAAACCTGGCCAGGATAGGAGAACATTACTTTTTAGGTGAGGCTGAGAAAAGAATACTCTCCTCTCCCAGGGCCCCTATCCTTTTGCTTTCAAAAAAAAGCTCCGATCATATAGCAGAGGAAATATCCTATTATAACAGGATGGAAGGGGTCATGCTCCCCTATACCCCCCTTCACCACCTTATTTTCAAATACCTGGATATTCCTCTGGTGATGACAAGCGGAAACCGGTCAGAGGAACCTATAGCAAAGGATAATGACGAAGCAGTGGAAAAATTGAAAAATATAAGTGATTATTTCCTTATGCATGACCGCGGTATCTATTCCAGATACGACGATTCACTGGCCAAGGTCTTTGACGGCAAAGAGATGCTCCTAAGAAGGGCCAGGGGCTATTCCCCCTATCCTGTAAAGATAGCCGAAGACATCGGTGACAGGCAATTGCTGGCTCTAGGAGCCCAGGAAAAAAATACTTTTTGCCTGCTTAAAAAAAACTATGCCATTATCTCCCAGCATCTTGGAGACCTTGATGATGCAGACAGCCTGGACTTCTTTGAAGAGACGCTCGGGGCCTATAAAAGGATGTTCAACATAGGTAATATTCGCCTTGCAGCACATGATGGACATCCCCTTTATGAAACAACCAGGTATGCTCAGCGGATGCCTTACAGGAAAGTCCCATACCAGCACCACCATTGCCATATCGCCAGTGTTGTAGCTGAGAATAAAATAGAAGGAAAGGTTTTGGGCTTTGCATGGGACGGGACCGGTTACGGGCTTGATAAAAAGATATGGGGAAGCGAGATATTTATTTACGAGCAAGGCAGTTTTAAGCGTTTAGGCCACTTGACTGAAAAGGAAATCCCTGGAGGGGAGATAAGCATTAAAAAGCCTTACCGAATGGCCATAAGCTACCTGTACAGGATACACCGTTTTTTAAAATCCGAAGAAATTTTTAGCGACTTTGTTTTAGAAAACTTAAAGCATTTTAAAAAAATAATATCTCCTCAAGAGATACAAGCAATAGAAGCACAAATAAACACAGGTTTCAATTCTCCCCTTACCACGAGCATGGGCAGGTTGTTTGATGCTGTAAGCTCCGCTGCGGGACTTACCCAGGAAGCCAGCTATGAAGGCGAAGCTGCTGTCCATCTTGAATCAGTAGCCCACAGAAGATGCAGTTTAGCCTACAGTATAGCAATGGACGGCTTTCTAATAGATGATATAGACCTTTTTAGGCAGGTAACAGAGGATATAAAAAATGGTGTCACGCCGGATACCATATCATCCAAATTCCATAATTATCTTGCATCTGTTATACTTGAAATCTGTAAAAAATCCGGTATCCGGAACGTAGCCTTAAGCGGCGGGGTCTTCCAGAACCACTTATTGCTGGACAAGGCTTTTAGGCTGCTTAAGGAGAATAATTTTAAAGCATATACTAATTTCAAGGTTCCTGTAAATGACGGGGGCATAAGCCTGGGCCAGGCTTACCTGGCTGCCTTGAAATTTAGAAAGGAGAGCTAAATATGTGTCTAGCCATGCCGGCAAAGATAATAAAGATAGATGGAAATTCAGCCAGGATCGAAGCTATGGGGGTCTCAAAGACCGTAGATATAACCCTGCTCCCCGAGGCAAGGATCGGGGACTATGTGATAGTCCATGCTGGGTTTGCAATCCAGCTGGTGGACCAGGAGGATGCCCTGGCAACCCACGAATATTGGAAGGAATTTTTCGATGAATAAGCTGTTTGAAGAAGCAGTAGGGGCGGTAAAAAGGCTGGAGCCCCAAAAAGAGGTAAATATAATGGAGGTGTGCGGGACCCATACCATGGCAATATCCAGGAACGGCTTAAGGCAGAAGTTTAGCCATAAAATCAATCTGGTAAGCGGCCCGGGATGCCCCGTGTGCGTAACTTCTACATATGACATCGACTGGATGATAGAAATAGTAAAAAATTATGACCTGAAGGTGTTTACATTCGGGGATATGGTTAGAGTGCCCGGAAGCACTTCAAGCCTTGCGGAACAGAAATCTTTGGGAAAAGACATAACCGTATGTTATTCTCCAGCGGATGCTTTAAGCTATGCTGCACAAAACCCTTCCCGGGATGTTCTGTTTTTAGCCATCGGTTTTGAGACCACAACCCCTCTTACCTCTGTGGTGGTAAGCGAGGCCTACAGGAGAAGGCTTAAAAATTTCTTTGTTTTTTCTACCCACAAGCTGGTCCCTCCCGCGCTTAAACTGCTGCTGGAGGATCCCCTTGTAAAAATGGACGGACTGCTGTGTCCCGGCCATGTATCTGCCATAATAGGTTCAAGGCCCTATGTTCCCATAGCCGAAAAATATAAAATACCTTGTGTTATCAGCGGTTTTGAGCCAGAAGATATAATGGTGTCCATAGCCATGATCTTAAAACAGCTCAGGGAAGGAAAACCCTCTGTCTCAAACCAATACAGCAGGGT
>PWSB01000021.1 GCA_003563375.1 Actinomycetota bacterium
CATATGAATTAAAAATATTATTAGATCCATATCTTCCTGATTTTACTAGCTACAGTTTTTCTGTGTTCTTCAAGGATACGATAAGTATTGAGCCCGAGCTTGACTTGGATGATGAAATAGGCTGAATTGTTACTATGTCTGGGATAGAGATTAAGATTTGACCCATATTGCTTAAAAAGGAAAAAGGAGAAAAATGAAGATAGAAGAACGGTTTGATTACAATGGCTGGAATAATTGTATAAAAATGTCAGATGGGGATGTTGAGCTTGTGGCGACCACAGATGTTGGGCCGAGAATAATACGCTTTGGACACATAGGAGAAAGAAACCTTTTTGGAGAGAATAAAAAAGACCTCGGCAAAGTAGGAGGAGACCAGTGGAGGATATATGGAGGACACAGGTTTTGGCATGGACCTGAAGCAAGCCCCCGATGCTATTTCCCCGACAATCAGCCTGTAGCGTATGAAATGCAGGGCAGCACCTTGAAGTTAACCCAGGGGATAGAGACCACCACGGGGATGCAGAAACAGATAGAAGTCTCGCTCAACCAGAACCATGCCAGGGTCCTTCACAGGATTATAAACCACAACCTTTGGGATATCGGTCTTGCCCCATGGGCCCTTACTGTCATGAACCTAGGGGGGCGGGCTATTATTCCCCAGGAGCCATATCAAAGCTGGGAAGAAAGACTTACTCCAGTAAGGCCCCTTGTATTATGGGGTTACACGGATATGTCTGACCCTAGATGGATTTGGAGCAAAAAATATATACAGTTGAGGCAGGACCCTGGCAGTTCAACAAGGCAAAAGCTTGGAATATTAAATAAGCTTGGCTGGATGGCTTACTGTCTTGATGGGCAGGTATTCATAAAAAGGTTTGATTATGACCCATGCTGCGAATATACCGATTATGGGGTAAACACAGAGATCTACACAGATCCAGGAATATTGGAGATGGAAACCCTGGGGAGATATGGAAAAGTTCGTGCCGGGGCCAGCGTAGAACACCTGGAAGAATGGCACCTGCATAAGGCAGAGGCCGGGTCAGATGATGATTCAATAGATAAAAATATTTTGACTCTTCTTTAGGCGGCTAGAGCCCGGGAAAAGGGTTTGCTTGGCAGCAGAAAAATAACTACACGAAAATATCAACTACTTGACTTAAAAAGGTAAGTGGGTTATTATAAATTCCAATGTAAGTGGTTACATAATACTTTTTTTAATCTTTAATCAGTGGGACTAATATCGGTGAAGTTATTTCATAAATGGATGCTTTAACTTAAAAAAGGGCGTTTCGAGTGAATGACAACCATTTTGTTTTAAAGATGAACAACATATCCAAGGAATTCCCCGGAGTAAAAGCCTTGACCAATGTAAACATCGACTTGAAAAAAGGAGAGGTATTAGCTGTTGTCGGTGAAAATGGGGCAGGCAAATCAACACTTATAAAGATACTCGCCGGTACCTACGGCAATGATTTTGAAGGGAAGATCAGGCTCAATGGGGAAACCATAGAGGTAAATGGTCCAAGATTTGCAATTGATCTTGGCATAAGCACGATCTATCAAGAAACTTCATTGGTTCAGAACATAACAGTAGCAGAGAACATTTTCCTGGGCCGGCAGCCTACCACAAAAATGGGGAGAATAGACTGGTCCAAGATGATAAATGATTCAAAAAACATCATGGATAATCTGTCTATCGGTATACCCCCTACTGAAATAATTTCTAATCTATCTGCAGCAAAACAGCAAATGGTGGAAATTGCCAAGGCATTTTCCTATGAGGCTAAAATAATCATTATGGACGAGCCTACTTCCGCAATAACCGATGAAGATACTAGAATCTTATTTGGAATCATAAAAAGGATAGTCTCCCAGGGTAAATCTGTAATATATATTTCCCACAGGATAAAAGAGATCTTTGAAATAGCAGATAGGGTGACTGTCTTAAGGGATGGACAAGTCGTAAAAACCATGGACATAAAAGATACAGACGAAGACGAATTGGTAAAAAATATGATAGGGAGACAGATCGGAGACCTGTTTGGGGAAAAAAGCTATGCACATGGAGAAGAAATAGTACTAAAAGTGAAAAACCTGACCAGGACTGGTAAATTCAGAGATGTAAGTTTTGACTTAAAAAAAGGAGAAATCCTCGGATTTTCAGGCCTGGTGGGTTCTGGCAGAAGTGAAGTGGTAAGGGCAATATTTGGGTTGGATTGGCTTGATGGCGGCGAACTGTATTTAAATGGAGAAAAGATAAATATAAAGAACACTTCTGATTCCCTGAATAAAGGTATCGCCTTTGTTTCCGAAGATAGAAGACTTGAAAGCATAATACAGGGCTTTCCAGTCAAATCAAACATAACTATCCTCCTTCTCCATAAAGTCCTAAATAAACTGAGACTTATAAGCTCAAGACAAGAAACAAGACTGGCTAAGAAATACGTCAAAGAGTTCTCGGTTAAGACGCCCACCCTGGAACAGTTGGTAATGAATCTAAGCGGCGGAAACCAGCAAAAGGTGGCTCTGGCTAAAAGCCTTTCTACTAATCCCAAGATCTTGATTTTGGATGAACCAACAAAAGGAATAGATGTGGGGGCAAAAAAAGAAATACATACCTTAATAAAAAAATTAGCAAGTGAAGGAATATCCATAATCATGGTATCCTCTGAGCTGCCTGAAGTAATAGGCATGTGCCACAGGGTCTTGGTGATGAAAGAGGGAAGGGTGATGAAAATATTTGAGGGGGACCAGATCACCGAAGTAAATATCATGCAGGCATCAATTGGGAATGTTTAGTCAAGGAAGTTTAAGATGGCAGACATCATAGAAAAACAGGATAAGATAAATATAAAAAATAGCCTGGCCCGTTTTTTCTACAGCCAGGCCATGCTTTTGATTTTGATAGTCTTGTTTATAGCTATGAGTTTCGTCTCTGATACTTTTTTAACCCTTAGAAACCTGTTTAGCGTAATAAGAGCAACCACTGTTTTGGGCATAATGGCCTGTGGCATGACTATTGTGATCATTGGAAAAGGGGTAGACCTTTCTGCTGCAGCTATCTTGGGTCTTTGCGCTGTAGTAAATGTGATGATGCAGGTCTACGGTTTTTGGCCTGCAGCTCTTGCTGCTATTAGTGTTGGCCTTGCTTGTGGATTGCTGAACGGTTTTTTAATCGGTAAAGTCAAGGCAAATTTTATAATCGTCACCCTGGGCACTCAACTCTTGTTTACGGCTATAGCATTACTGGTTTCTGCGGGAAGAAACTTAAGGAGCAGACCTGAAAGGATATTTTCCTATATCGGGACAGAGAACCTGTTCGGGATCCCGGTAATGGCTTACCTGCTTGTGTTTATTTTTATAATAAGCGGGCTGCTGCTGCATAAGACAATAGGGGGACGAAGGCTTTTTGCTATAGGCTTAAACGACAAAGCTTCATTGGTTGCCGGCATCAATGTTTCAAATGTCCAGATGTTTACATATACCATAATGGGCCTTTATGCAGGTATTGCTTCCCTGGTACTGACTGCAAGACTGCCCAGGGTCAGGGTAGGCACAGCTACGGAATACCTTTTTGATATCATTACCATTGTAGTATTAGGCGGAACTGCACTCTCAGGGGGAGTGGGAGGGATCTATAAAACACTAATAGGCCTGGCAATATTTGCAATAATAAGAAACGGCATGGCTTTGCTGGCTACCCCTTATGAATACCAGCAGATGATAACCGGTATAATACTTGTCCTTGCAGTCATATACGATGAATTTAATAGAAGAAAGAGGTTACTATATTGAGCAATGTATTAAGAAAAATAGGCAGATTTGTAGTAGATCAAAAACTACTTTTTGTAATCATTGCCTTAGTGGTGGCACTTAGCACTGCACAGAGGGGTTTCCTGTCAATAAGAAGCCTGTTAAGCCTGCTAAACCACATAACCCTTTTGGGCATAATGGCTGCAGGGATGACCGTTCTGCTTATAAGCGGCTCATTTGATCTTTCCGTAGGGGCGGTAATGGCGTTTACAGGGGTAGTGATAATGCTTCTGCAGCCATATGGCTTGTTCATATCGATAATCGGAGGACTAGTAGCGGGGACTCTAGTGGGGGCAATAAACGGGCTTCTTGTGGTAAAGGGGAAGATAAACGCTTTTATTGCTACTCTGGGTACCATGATAATATTTAGGGGGCTTGGTCTAGGTTTGACCGAAGCTAGGCCCATACCGGGGCAGATACCTTCTTTCCAGCTCATAGGCCGGGGCACCATACTTAGAATTCCCAATACGGTATTGTTTTTGGTCATCGCCTATGTAGCGGTTTGGTATATTTTAAAATATACCAGATTTGGAAGAAATGATTATGCAATCGGCGGAAATATTGATTCTGCCAGGCTGGCTGGCATAAATGTAAAAGTAAACACCTTTTTCTATTTTGTATTTTGTTCCTTTACGGCAGCCTTTGCAGGAATGGTCTACAGTTCTACGGTAAACACCGGTTCCGCAGCTTACGGACCCGGGATCGAGCTCTATGTTATTGCTGCTGCGGTGCTTGGAGGCACCAGCCTTTTTGGAGGAAAAGGGAATGTAATAGGCAGCTTCCAGGGTGCCGTCATCATTGGCCTTATTGACAGGTCAATGGTTATATTCAGGGTAGATACCAATTACCAGCTATTGGTAAGAGGTCTTATTATATTAGGAGTTGTGATAACTGATGCCATAACCTCTAGAAAAGAGGGATTTAAATTTTTAACCAGGGGAGGTGGTACAAGGTAAACAATAAAAACAATAAATTTTTTTATTAAAAAGGAGGAAAAATGTTAAAAAGATTGTTACCAATAATCATAATCGCCACTGTAGCTGTAAGCTTTTCGTTGGCAATACCAGGATGCGCCCAAATAGAGGAGGCAATCGATGATCCAGTTGCTGAAGAACCGGTAGTGGATGAACCGGTAGTGGATGATCCCGAAGAACCTGTGGATGCTCCAGCTGATGTGCTGATAGGCTATTCACTTCCCTTCATCGAAGATAGCCCCTACACCTTTCCTTTTGCTACTGCCCTCAGGGAAGCAGCAGAAGAAC
>PWSB01000031.1 GCA_003563375.1 Actinomycetota bacterium
GCAAGCGCTTTGAAGCTAGCACAGAAAAGCCAGGTCCTGACCTATGAATTTGAAAATGTCCCTTACCGGACAGTATCTTTCCTGGAGGAGAAAGGTTACAAAATCCTTCCTTCCTCCAAAAGCTTGAAAATAACCCAGGACAGGGTCAGGGAAAAAGAATTTCTCAGGTCTATCGGAGTGGCCACAGCAGGTTTTGCACCGGTAGAAAACTATAAAGATTTAAAGGATGCTGCCGCAGAACAAGGAATACCAGGCATAATTAAAACCACCAGGGGAGGCTATGATGGAAAAGGCCAGATACCTTTAAGGAGCCAAAAAGACCTGTCAGCCACAGGCAAAAAAATGTTTTCAAAAAAAGGCTCCCAAAAATGGATATGGGAAAGGTTTATCCCCTTCAAAAAAGAGATATCCGTCATATGCTCAAGATCTGAAGACGGTACGACCTCGGTTTTCCCTGTCTCGGAGAATATCCATGTGGATAATATACTATATATGACCATAGCTCCTGCGAGGATATCCTCCTATGCCCGAAAATCAGCTTATGGCATAGCCTCAAAAGTGATCGGAGAACTGGATGCAGTGGGGGTCATCGGTGTGGAGATGTTTCTTACCGCAGATGACCAGGTGCTGGTCAATGAAATAGCCCCCAGGGTCCATAATTCAGGGCACTACAGTATAGAGGCATGCCTTACCTCTCAGTTCGAACAGCACATAAGGATGGTATGCGGCCTTCCCCAGGGCTCTACGAAGCTTCTTTCTTCTGCTGTTATGATAAATATACTGGGCCAAGATACAGATTCCCAAGACCCTGTGCTCAAAGGTATTGAAAAAGCACTTGAGCTGGAGGGTGTCAACCTGCACCTGTACGGCAAAAAAAGTGTAAGGCCCGGAAGGAAGATGGGCCATATCACGGTCCTCTCAGAAAATAGTGATATAGCTATAGAAACAGCTAAGAGGGCAAAAAACCTATTATACTGGGGCTGATAACAGGGCCTATTCCTTTATTATTGAGGAGTATAGTTTATGGTATTCATTTGCAGAATACTCCCAGGAGTAATCCTGCCTCATTGAGTTTTCCACTAGTGTTTTCCACAATTCTTTTTTCTTAAAGTAATGAAGGGCTGCTCTTAGGGCCCCCTCAAAGCCCTTAGCCGTATATTCATAAAATTTAAAGCCGGTCCCACCTGAAAGTATGTCTTTTTTTGAGCCAACAGCCCTTACGGTATCCGAAAGCCCTCCAGTATCATTTACCACCGGTATCGCTCCATATTTTAGGGCGATCAGCTGGCTTATCCCGCAAGGTTCATAAATTGAAGGCATTAAAAAAATATCTGTCCCTGAAAAAATCTCTTTTGCAAGCTCGTCTGAATAATCAATATTTATGGAGATGTTTTCCGAAAGGTTATTCAAGGCCGATATTCTTTTTTCATAATGCTCGTCACCCTTTCCAAGAAAAATGAAATAACCAAAATCTTTTTTCCATGACTTCTGGATAAAATCTATTAACAGGTCGATGCCTTTCTGGCTCGCCAGCCTGGAGATCATGGAAATAAGGGGTTTGTCCCCCTGCACTGTATCCGCTCCTAGGTATTTTTCTATGGCCTTTTTCTTGCAATTTCCCTTGCCGGCCATTTTTCCGGCTGAATACCTTAGCTCCCTGGCAGGGTTTAGATTGGGGTCCCATATATCATAGTCCACACCGTTTATGATACCTGACATATCCTCTTTTCTTTTGTTTAAAACCCCTTCTAAACCATGCCCGTTTGGAAATATTAATATCTCTTTGGAGTAGGCAGGGCTGACTGTGGTTACTTTATCAGAATAGAGGATGCCTCCCTTCATAAAATTTATTTTCCCATGGTACTCCAACCTATCCATTGAATAATACCTGTTTATAAAATCATCAAACTCCAATGCATCCTTTTCATAGATCCCCTGGTATGCCGGGTTGTGAATGGTGAACACCGTCCTGCTGTTTTTAAAAAATTCAGCCTCCGGGTATCTGCTATTTTTATAGTAGTCCAGAAACACTGGGGTCAATCCGCAATGGTAATCATTTAAGTGTATTATATCCGGTACAAAATTTATCTGTTCCAGGGCATTTAGTATAGACGCTGAAAAAAAACAGAACCTCAGTGCATTATCCTTGTAGTCCCTCCTGGGAGGGCCGTAGACATGTTTGCGGTTGAACAGATCGTCATTTTTTATAAAATAAAAAGGGGTCCTGTTGTATTCTGTATAGTAAATGTCAAAAAAAATCTCTGTATTGCCAAGGGTCTGGTTTACGGAATCATGTATAAGTTTTACCCTGGCTTTTTTCTTTGGGGGTTTTAAGAATTCTTTTTTGAAAAAGGGAAGGACGACCCTGCAATCGATATGGGCTTTTCTAAGGGCTTTGGAAAGCCCGCCTATTACATCAGCCAAGCCTCCTGTTTTTACGAAGGGGACTGATTCTGTTGCACAAAGAGCTACTTTCATCCTCATCTTAGATAGGCTGCCCTTTCAATTAAAATTATCCCAGTCAAAGATAAGGGTATCACCTGTATAAATAAGTTGGCAACCAAACCAAATTTTGAAGAAAAAAAATGTTGTTTTCCAAGGTCAGGCTTCTTCAGCCCTCAAGGCAATGTCTTTTCTAAACTGCATGCCGGAAAACCGTATCTTTTCTATGGCCGAATAAACCTTTTTTCTTGCAGAGGTAAAGGTCTCCGCTTTTCCCACTACTCCCAGTACTCTCCCCCCGTCAGTGACCAGCCTTCCCCCATCCATCCTGGTCCCCGAGTGAAAGATGAGTATATCCTCAAGGCCATGGCCATCAAGCCCTTCTATAATATCTCCCCTAGACGAGCTTTTAGGGTAGCCTTTGGATGCTAGGACCGCACAAACACCCCTGGAGTCTTCCCAGACCATGTTCTTTTTGGACAATGTCCCTTTGGTTGTGTCCAATAGATAAGGGACTATATCTTCTTTGAGCCGGGGAAGTATTGCCTGGGTCTCAGGGTCTCCGAACCTTACATTGTATTCAAGAAGGTAGGGTTCATGTTCACATATCATAAGTCCTGCATAAAGTACTCCCTGGTATCTAATATTTTCAGAATGCAGCCCCCTGCAGGTAGGGTAGATTATTTTTTCAAGTATCTTTTCCTTCAAGGCCTCTGACACAAAAGGAACCGGGCTGTAGCTTCCCATCCCACCTGTATTGGGGCCCTTATCCCCATCGTAGATCCTTTTATAGTCCTGGGCAAGGTCCATGGGAAGGACAGATTCTCCGTCATATAGGCAAAGCAGTGAAACTTCATAACCTGAGAGGAAATCTTCAATAATGACCTTTTTGGAAGCATCCCCGAACTTTTTCCTTAAAAGCAGGTCATCCAGGCAGGAAAGTGCCTCTTTTTTATTACCTGCAATAATCACTCCCTTCCCGGCGGCCAGCCCGTCTGCCTTTAAGACCTTAGGGTAGCTTTTATCATCCAGGCCGTTTAGGTGGTCTCTGGCTTTTTCGTAATCTTCTTGCCCGAACTCAACCCCCTCAGCGGTAGGGATACCGTATTTGTTAGAGATCCTCTTGGTAAAAACCTTGCTTCCTTCAAGCATTGCAGCCTTTTTTCGGGGCCCAAAGATTACCAGCCCCCTGTCTTGGAAATAATCAGCTATGCCTTTTACCAGAGGAGCTTCCGGCCCTACTACGGTAAGGCTGATGCCCTCCTTTTGGCAGAAAGCAGCTAGTGCTTTGAAGTCCTCCGGCCCTATATCCACGCATTCGGCTACATCCGCCATCCCCGAATTTCCCGGAGCTACATAAACCTTGTCGACCAAAGTGCTTTTGGATATCTTCCAGGCTAGGCAATGTTCCCTGCCACCGCTTCCTATCACTAAGACTTTCATGGGCCTCCCCCGTCTATATTATTGCTGTAAAGCCAAGGTCGAATGCTTGGCTCTTGAAGCTGTCATCCCTTATTATTATCTGGTCTCTTTCAGGACCCACGCTTATCATCGATACGGGGACCTTTACAAGCTCTTCTATCCTTTCCACATAACGCTTTACAGGTTTTGGAAGATCGTTGAAATCCCTGATGTTGCCAAGATCATTTTTCCAGCCAGGCATGGTCTCATAGAGGGGCTCGCATTTATGGAGGATGGTCTGATGGCTGGGAAGCTTTCTGTATACCTTACCCTTATACCTGTAACCGGTACAGATTTTTATTTCTTCCAGTCCTGTAAGCACATCCAGTTTTGTGAGCACCATGCTGTCCAGCTGGTTTAACATGGCTGAATAGCCAAGTATCATCGCATCCAGCCAGCCGCATCTGCGGGCCCTTCCGGTGGTGGTGCCATACTCTTTTCCCTTCTCCCTCATAAAATTGCCTACTTCACTTTCTTCTTCAGTGGGAAAAGGCCCTGAGCCTACTCTGGTGGTATAGGCTTTTGCCACTCCAAGCACTTCATCGATCCTGCCGGGCCCTATGCCGGCCCCTATATAAGCGCTGCTGGCAAGGGTGCAGGAAGAAGTCACAAATGGATAAGTGCCGTAATCAATATCAAGCATGGTCCCCTGGGCACCCTCCAGGAGTACTTTCCGGTTGGCATCAAGCGCCCTGTTTAAAACAATGGAGGTGTCCACGATATATTTTCCGATCTCTTCTTTGTATTTGCAGTATTGGTCAAAGACCTCTTCCGGCACAAGGGGGTCCATCCCATACACCTTGGTCAGTATTGAATTTTTAATCTTTAAAGCTTCTTTTAGCTTAGTCCTGAATATCTTCAGGTCCAGAAGGTCCTGGGCGCGTATTCCTGCCCTTGCCGCTTTGTCTGCATACACAGGCCCTATCCCCTTGTGAGTGGTGCCGATCTTGGACTTTCCAAGTTTACTTTCGGCAGCTTTATCCAGTAATATATGGTAAGGCATTATGAGATGGGCATTGCAGCTGATCTTTAGATTATCGGTGCTGATGCCCCTTGAATTAAGTTCTTTGATCTCATCTATCAGGACCCCTGGATTTACAACCACCCCATTCCCTATGATGCAGCCGACCTGTGGATAAAAGATTCCTGAAGGTATAAGGTGGAGCTTAAACTCCTTATCCTTTAAAACAACCGTGTGCCCTGCATTATCGCCGCCCTGAAACCTTACTACAAAATCCATGCTCCGGGCAAGCAGGTCAGTTATCCGCCCTTTTCCTTCATCACCCCACTGGGTTCCCACTATTGCTATGCTTGCCATTTATCTCTCCTATTTCTTTCATTTTTTTTGCTTAAATTCCTGAAAAGTGCATATTCTTTATAAAAATTGAGGCTGAGCCTTGCTGTAGGACCGTTCCTGTGTTTGGCTATGTCTAGCTCCGCAATCCCCTTTTCCTTGCTGTTAGGGTCATAATATTCATCCCTGTATATAAACATGACCAGATCCGCATCCTGCTCGATTGCCCCGGATTCACGAAGGTCTGCAAGCAGAGGCCTTTTTTTATCCCTTTTCTCAACTTCCCGGGAAAGCTGTGATACGGCTATCACTGGTATGTTCAGTTCCTTTGCTATCCCTTTGAGGTTCCTTGATATCTCGGTTATCTCCAGCACCCTGTTATCCCTGTAGTTTGAGCCTGAGGACATAAGCTGGAGATAATCGACTATAAGGAGTTTGATTCCGTATGAGCTTACAAGCATCCTGGCCCTTGACCTCAGGTCCATCACCGTCAAAAATGCAGTATCATCGATATATAGCGTACTTTCAGCAAGCTTTTCTATTGAGCTGGCAAGTTTTGGCCACTCGTCATCCCTCAGGTTCCCGGATCTTAGGCGGTGGAGGTCTATCTTAGCTTCTGCGCATATAAGCCTCTGGGCGATCTGCTGCTTTGACATCTCCAATGAAAATATAGCAACAGGTTTTTTTTGGTCCATAGCCACATGTTTGGCCACACAAAGGGCAAAAGAAGTCTTACCCATGCCGGGCCTGGCCGCTACTACTATCAGGTCCGAATTCTGCAGGCCTGAGGTTTTTTTGTCCACATCCACAAAACCGGTGGGTATTCCTATGACATCAGATTTTTTCTCATAAAGATGTTCGACCTGTTCGTAAACTTCGGATAATATCTCTTTCATAGGCGATATCCTTGAGCCGTCGCTTCCTTTGTTAAAATCCTGGTAGACGGAGAATATGAGCTGCTGGGCCTTGTCTATGGCATTAGCAAGATTGTCGGGTATCTCGTAACCCATTGTGGCGATCTCGGTAGCCGCATAAATCAACCGCCTTAAGATATGATTATGGTTTACGATCTGGGCATAATAAGATGCATTAGATGCAAGGGGGATGTTGCTTATCAGGGAATGTATAAAAGTCTTGCCTCCTACTTCCACCAGTTTGCCATTCTTCTCAAGGTGGTCAGCCAGGGTAATGGCATCAACAGGCTCTCCCTGCGTATATAGTTCTATTATCCCCTCATATATACTCTGATTGGTCTTCCTGTAAAAGGAATTCGGTATTATTATCTCCACTGTCTGGCCTATGGCCTCTCTTGCCACCAGCATAGCCCCCAGCAATGACTCCTCGGCTTCAATATTGTATGGAGGTATCCTCTCCAGCTTGGATGTGTCTATGGGAGTGGGCTGTCCTCCACCTTTTGGATAATACATAATCTTTATTCTTTATCTTCTGCTACTACTTCTTCTTCTTCTTGCTTAGCTTCAGGTTCGGTTTCTCCTTCAAGATTGACCTTTACGCTAACCTTCACATCCTTGTAAAGCTTTATATCGATATCAAAAGATCCTACTTCTTTTAAGTGCTCCTCAAGGTCGATCTTTTTCTTGTCTACCTCTATATTTTTTTCCTCCGCGATCTTGTCAGCTATATCTTTATTGGTTATGGATCCGTAAAGTTTTCCTTCTTCGCTTGTCTTTACCTTAAAGGTTATCTCCATATCCGAAAGCTGCTCAGCCAGCTTTTTAGCCTCTCCGATGTTCTTTGCTTCTATCTTCTGGAGAGACTTCTTTACCAGTTCCATCTGTTTTACATTTCCCCTTGTTGCTTGGACCGCAATTCCCTTGGGAATAAGATAATTGGTTGCATACCCGTCCTTGACGTTTACAACCTCTCCTATTTCCCCAAGGTTTTCCTGATATTTTTTAAGTATTACTTTCAAATCTTCCTCCTAAGATGATTTTTTCATTCCCTTTTAAGCCTTCTTAAGTTCACCCATATATCCAGCAAGCCCAATATGGGAGCTATAAGTACCAGGCCGAAAAAGAAAGCCAGAACTGTTAAAATGATTATACGCCATATAAGTTGTATCCTGAACCTGTTAAAGAGGCCCCATAGGACCGCCAGGCCCAATATAAAATAAATAAAGACAAAGACCAGGAGAAGGTTCGCCCCCAGTACATAAAAAAATGTGTCTGCTCCGAAATCTATAAATGATGGGACCAGGATGACCACTATCCCCGCAATTACCCCCCACACATAGAACCAGGGCAGGTCCCATTTTCCAAAAGATGGAAGTTTTTTTAACCTGATTCCATATTTTTGGCCCAGCCAGGCACTGAAGGCATAGTTTATGATCCCCGCAAAGCCCATAACAGCTATCCACATCCCTGGCATCATATAAGGGATATAGAAAAGAACCCTTTGGGTCTGCTCTAAAACCCCGCTTATCTGCTCGCTTCCAAGGCCCATCATCCTTCCATAGGCTAGCAATGCCGCATCCTCTTCCAACTGGCCGATATAGATACGGTAGGTCTCCACAAACCTTGAAGCAAGGTTTATCCCGCTGGCCAAAGAGCCAAGCAGCAGATACAACAAGCCTGCTCCCGTAAAAATTAAAGATATATATATAATATATCTTCCCGCCGGTGCGTTTTCCTCCTCAAGCCTCTTGTAGGTGAAGGCGGCTCCGATTATTGCAGCCATTATAACGGCGCCAAGAACAGGGTCAAAGAACAACAGTACCAGGGTGCCTAAAACAGCGCAGATTACCCCATCCCTTTTTCTGCCAGTCAAGACCAGAAGGGTGGCCGGCAGGGGCATAAGCGCCCATCCTAGATACCCTATTAAGGGCACCAGGAATGCAATGACCACCGCAATCAGGGTAAGCAATGAAAGCAGAAAAAAATTTAATCTTTTCTCTGTCTTATTTAAATTATCAAAGGACATTTAAAAAACAAGCCTATCTTTTGTAATAAGGCAATAATGCCAGTTCCCTGGCTCTTTTAACAGCAATGGCCACTTTCCTCTGGTGCTGGACACAATTACCGCTAGACCTTTTTGGCCTGATCTTACCCTTGTCTGAGACAAATTTCCTTAAGACTTTTGCATTTTTGTAATCTATTTCATCTATGTTTTCTTTACAAAAGAAGCAGTATCTCTTCCTCTGTTTTAAGGCAAGAGCGGCAGCTGCTTCTTTTTTTCTATCTTGTTTTCTTTTTTTCTTTCCCAATTAAAACACTCCTTATTAAAGTTAGTTTCTAGAACGGTATATCCTCATCAGTAAGGTCAGGTTCTTCTCCGGCATCCTCTTTCTGGAAATTACCCGCAGCTTTTTCATTGCGGCTTATCTTGCAGGATGCAAATTGCAGGCTGGGAGCGACAACATCGGCGACTATCTCCACAACAGACCGCTTGTCCCCTTCCTTTGTCTCCCAACTCCTTTGCTCCAGCCGCCCGCTTACCAGCACCCTGTCTCCCTTAGACAGGCTTTCTGCACAGTTTTCTGCAAGTTTGAACCAGGTATTGACATTAAAGAAGGAGGTATCATCGACCCATTCACTGGATTGCTTGTTCTGATATCTCCTGTTTACTGCTACCCCGAACCCTGCAACCGGCGTACCATTTGGAGTGAACCTAAGCTCGGGGTCTCTGGTCAGATTTCCCAATATAGTCACATTGTTTACATTAAATGGCATGATTTTCCCTCTTTGGTTAAAATATTATTTTTCCCGTTTGATTATAAGGTGCCTAAGCAGTCTGTCATTTATATTGCTGACCCTGTTTAGCTCTTCCAAAAGTTCGTCATCCCCTTGAAAATACATAAAAATATAATATCCGTTTTCCTGTTTGTTTATAGGGTAGGCCAGTTTTTTCATGCCCCACTTATCAATATCCTCTACCTTTGAATCCTGTTTTTCTATAAGTGAAGTTATTTTGGAAAGCTCTTCGTCTATCCCCTTTTCATCAAGGGATGGGTCAAATATCAATGCAAGTTCGTATTTTCTCAATTTTTCGCTCCTTCTATGGACTAATTTTTTTTAATTAGGCCCTGACCTTTTCAATCAGGACAGAAGAATATCTTCCTATTAAATTGTCCTATGGGATATTATAACATTTAAAGCCAATAATCAAATATATATATCTCTTATTTTAAATATCTAATCTATTTTTCTATTTTGCCTTCGTCCCTCATGTATACATTCCTGCAGGGATAAGGGATCTCTATCCCTACCTGGTCAAACTTGTCCTTTATCCTTTTTCTTAGCTGCCTTGAAACATCCCATTGGTTGGGAGGCTCTACCTTGCATATTATCTTAAAAGTGACTGCAGAATCCCCAAGGTCATCGACTCCTCCCTTTCCAAGGACCTGGGGCCTTTCCAATATTATGCATTTGAAGTCCTCATCAGCCATAAGCTCATCAAATACTTCCTCCAGGACTTTTAAGACCCGGTCGGTATTTTCCTTGTAATGTACACCCACCTCCACCAGGGCCCGTGCCCACAGCTGGGTCCTGTTGCTCAAAATGGATATCTCCCCATTAGGTATATAGTGTGCAACACCCTCAAGGTCCCTTAAAACCGTTGTCCTTAGATTAAATCTTTCAACCACCCCTGAGGTACCGTTTACGGTCACTATGTCATTTATCTGAAACCATTGCTCAAAAAGTATATAGGTGCCGTTTATAAGGTCTTTGATAAGGCTCTGGGCCCCAAAACCGATGACAATACCGAGTACACCGGCACCAGCAAGCAGTGGAGTTATATTTATGCCAAGCTGCATGGATATTATAAGAAGGGATATTATGACACTTATCACTATGACCAGGCTGGTAAGCACAGATGTAAAGGTAAAGGTCCGTTTTTTTATCTCCAGCCTTTCATCGCTTATCTTCCTTTCAAAGATCGCCTTGGCCTTGGTCGATATGATCTTTAACAAGATGACCACAATTACAAGGACCACTATGATTATTGCTATGCTTATCCAGTTTTGTAAAAAATTGTGGACTATGTTCCCGGTCAGGACATCCTGGAATTCTTCTCCATTCATAAGCCCGCCTTCCTAGTCATTTTTTAATTTGCTGTAGATGTCTATCACTTTGTCTTCATCACGGTCATAATGATCTCTTAGATGACCGGTATAATTAATCTGTGAAATATAGGGGAAACCCTCGTGCACTACCACAACATTTATGGCAGCCTGCCTTTGTATGAGGCATCTCCATCTTTCCTTAGGAACCTGGAGCCAATGTACCAGCAGGGAAACTATTACACCTCCGTGGGTGGAGATGGCCACATCTGCCCCATCTTGGTTCTCTTCAACTATCCTGTTTATCTCTTTAGACGTTCTTTTGGTAAACTCACTAAAATTTTCCCCTCCTGTTGGAGGGTTTTTAAAAGGGTCATCTAGCCACCTCTGGTAATCCGGATTATACTGCTGGTTTATCTCGTCAAACTTCAGGCCCTCCCATTTTCCAAAATTTATCTCTTTTAGATCCTTCCTGACTATGATATCAAGTCCCCTGTCTTCATTGATTGTCCTTGCGGTCAATACTGTCCTTTTTAAGGGGCTTGAATAGATCCTTGAAAAATTTACGTTCTTAAGATAGCTTGTGGCAAGTTTCGCCTGCCTGATGCCTTCCTTGGTAAGTTCGATATCCTTATCACCCTGATATCTGCCCTCCAGGTTCCATTTAGTCTGGCCATGCCTTATAAGGAATAATTTTACACCCAATTTATTGCCTTTTCATAATTCTAATGATTTCAGTTTATCCAGGACTTCATCCCTTATTTTAAAAGCATCAGCAAAATCATATATTTTTTTGCCCTCACTTATCATATCAACAAAAAGCTCATCGAACCTGGCGCCGCATTGGGGGCAATCGAAATCAGCAGCTGCCTCTTCTTGCAGCACCACCTTGTCCTGCAGGCAGTTTCCGCATCTGATGACTTTTTTGGCTCCTGACATCTTTCCTCTTTTTGCTATCCTATTGCCTTCTATCTCTACGATATCCATAGAGAAATCCAAAACCCGGGCCCCTGATATTGCAGAACCTACCCCGAAGGCATCCGCAGCATTTGACAACCTTGATATATCTTCCTCGTCAAGGCCTCCGCTTACCATCAGCTTAACATCTTTGAAGCCCCTGATATCCAGTTCCCATCTTACCTCTTCCAGTATTTTTAAAAAGTCGCCTTTCCTTGAGCCCGGGGTATCAAGCCT
This sequence comes from Actinomycetota bacterium, assembly GCA_003563375.1. Lineage (GTDB taxonomy): Bacteria > Actinomycetota > Humimicrobiia > Humimicrobiales > Humimicrobiaceae > Halolacustris > Halolacustris secundus. The sequence goes on from PWSB01000031.1 coordinate 11,412, forward strand.
CAATCCGAAAATATTGTCACCCATTCCCCTGCAGACCCTTATTGCTTCAAATTTTTCATCATTGAAGGTATCTATTAAAGCTATTCTTTTTACCTTCTGGGGTATTATTCTATCAAATTCCCTTATGGCTTCAAGTGTGTCTCCCAATATCAGGATAAGTGCATGAGGTATCGTGCCCACCGGCTCAGAACCTATGGCTTGGGCTCCGATAACTGTTGAAACCCCATCAGCCCCTCCTATATAAGCACACCTTTCCACCATAGGAGCTATTGCTGGATGGGTCCTCCTTGCCCCAAAACTGTAAATCGGCCTGTCGCCTGCCGCCATCCTGCACCTGGCGGCTTTGGTGGCAATGCCGCTGGAATGGCATAAGAAACCGAGAATTGATGTTTCAAAGATCCCAAAATCCAGATAGCTGCCTTCGATGGTCATGACTGGCTGAAAAGCTTTGAAAACGGTACCCTCAGGCATGCAACTGACACTTATATTTTTACCGTTGAGCAAAAGCTCTATGCTCTCCTGTATGCCTGCCAGAATTCCCCACTGATAGGATGAAGGAAATTTTTTTAAAAAGATCTCTGCTTTTACCTGTTTGTCTTTACCCAGTTCTCTGAGTATCTGCTCAGACCTTTTAAAATAGATATCAGTTACTTTCCCGTTTTTGATCTCATCGTCATCAGCTGTAAAAAACATAATATCCCTTAAATAATATTTGCTTTAAGGACTTCTTTCATCTGCCTTATGGCACAATCATGGTCCTCTTTTTTTATGGCGGCTACAGCATCCTCTACTACATCCACACCATAACCCCTTACCGTAGCTTCAAAAGCAGTAAAATAAACACATATATTGGTTATGCAGCCGGTTATGATTACACCGCCTATTTCCATCTTATCCAGGACTTCTTTCAGTTTAGTATTATAAAAACCCGAAAGGCTTATCTTTTTAATGATTATATCACTTCCCTGAGGCCTAAGCTCTGCTATTACCTTTGCCCCTCCTGTGTTCTTTACAGCATGGGGAGGATAGATCCTGAATTCAGGATCATCAGGGTCGTGGCTGTCACATAAGTAGATGACCGGAAAATTGTTTTTTTTTGCTTTTTCTATTTCCCTTTTTATAGGTCTGATTATTTTTTCAATCCCGGGCACCTTTAGAGGTGCATCGTCTTTGACAAAATCATTTAGCATATCGATTATTATCAATGCTTTTTTCATATCTAGGCCTCCCATCTATTTACTTTTAAATAATATCACCTAGAGGCCATATTTTGTAATATTATTTGCAATCCTATACAAATAATCCCTTTTAGATTAATATTTTATACGACCATATCCAAGATTTAAAAATAGGTATTATTAGGTTCACTGGAATTCAAGAGATGGGTGCTGATACGGATATTATTAAAAAATATTTTAAAAAAAGCTTGGCCGGGACAAAGGGTCCTGTCATTGGATGGATGTGCACCTATGCCCCTGTTGAACTAATGCATGCTGCAGGATTTATGCCCCGCCGAATATATGGTATTGAGGATTTTAAAAAGGCAGACGGGTACCTTCCTATCAACTTCTGTCCTTATCTTAAATCCAGCCTTGCCCAACTTCTTAAGGAAAAGGATATTCTGGCTTGCGCGGCCTTCGCAAATTCCTGTGACGGGTCACGGAGGCTTTTTGATATGTCCAGGGAATACCTTGCCCGGATGCCTGCCTATATCATCGATGTTCCAAGAAGTGTTTCAGTAGCTTCAGTTGATTTTTATAAAAAAAGCATAAAAAAATTTTTCTATTTCCTCAAAGATACCAAAGGCGGGAAGGCAGGAGAGGAAGACATATTGGTTTCTATTGACCTTTTTAACAGGATAAGGAAATCCCTTGGGGACCTGAAAATTTTATCCGTGCAAGGCAGGTTGAGTTTTATAGACTACTGCAAGGTGGTCAGATGTTCTGCGGTCTCTGACCCTGTCCTGTTTATAGAAGAGCTCAACAGGCTCTTAGAGGCCCTTTCCTCAAATGACAGCCGGCAAAAAGATGGCGCCCGCCTTATGTTAGTAGGCAATTTCATCAATGAGGACCGCCTTTTTAAGATCCTCTCTGAGCTGGACATAAATATAGTAGATGACGACCTATGCACCACCAAGCGCTATTATGACAATAAAGTGGTCCTTGAAAAAGAAGACGTCTTTTATTCCCTTGCAAAAAGCTATCTTGGCAAGCCCGCATGCATGCGCATGAGCGACATGGGCGCAAAGGTAAGGACTATAAAAGAGGCCGCATCAGCCAAAGATATCTCGGCCATTATATTTGCCAGCCTAAAATTCTGTGACAATACCCTATATTTTTACCCACTTCTTAAAGAAGAGCTGGATATACCCATACTCAACATTGAACTGGAATATAATAATTTTTCAGAGGGGCAGGTCAAGACCAGGATCGAGGCATTTTTGGAGATGATATGGTAAAAAACATAAAGGAAAAAATAAAAAAAGACATAAAAAATAACCTTAACCAGAAATATATAAAAAGATTTTTGTCCATAGCTGCAAAAAGGCCCCTGCTGATGCTTTTAGGCACAACATTTAAATCACAATCTGACAGGCTTCTCAACCTCTACAGCATCCAAGCCATGGGAAAAGCATACAAAAACAGCAGCCCTGTAGCTTATGGGTCCCTGTTTCTTCCCTACGAGCTTTTCCACGGCCTTGGCCTGGTACCTTTCCTGCCTGAAGTCCTGGCCGGTTTTACGGCAGGAATGGGTATTGCTGAACAAACATTAAAAGAGGCTAATTCAAAATGGTATTCCCCTGATTTGTGCACGTTCCACCGCAGCGCCTCAGGGGCGGTGGAGCTTGACCTTTTTCCAAAGCCCAGATTCATAATAGTAACCAATCTGGCCTGTGATGCCGCACAAAAAGCTTTTTACCTGTATGCAAAAAAATTCGGGCTGGAAAAAAATTTCTATCATGTGGATGTCCCGTACCATTATGACCAGGATTCTATCTCCTACCTTTCAGGCCAGTTGAAAAATATTTGCACAGACATCTGCTCAAAGCTCGGGAGGGACCTGGATATTGAGGGTTTGGGCAGGGCAATAGACTATTCTAACCAATTCAGGCATTGGGGGCTTAAGGTGAACCAAACCAGGAAAAAGCTTTACAGCTATCCCCCTGATTACAATGGATTAAACTTCATACTCCCATTCCACGGAATGGCAGGCACAAAGGACGCTGTGACAATCTACAGGGAGATGTACAGGGAGCTTGAATCTTATACAGGAGGCCGGGCCAGCAGCAAAAGGCAGAAAAGATTAATATGGCTCCACCTAAAGCCTTATTACAAAAATGAGATCTTTGAACTTTTAAAAAAAGATGGCTGCATGATCGCTTTTGAGGAAATAAACCATATATACTGGCCAAAACTAGACCCGGATAACCCTTTTTACAGCCTGGCTGTAAAACTTCTTTCCCATTATTTGAGGGGAAGTATAGAAAACAGGGCAAGGGTCATCGAAAACCTTGCCAAGGATTATTCTGCAGACGGTGCCTTATTTTTCTCACATTGGGGCTGCAGGCAGAACAATGGCTCTATCAGGATCTTAAAGGATAGATTGAAGGCTGCAGGGATACCCACCCTTGCCATTGATGGAGACTGTGTGGATAAAAATAATTACTCTAAAGGGCAGCTGTCTACCAGGCTTCAGGCATTTATCGAACTTCTCGGTTAATTATGGACAAAAATCTCTGGACTTCACTTATGGTATTTAGGTAGTATTGCGCATTGCTGCTGGATTGGGATACCTTTATATTTATGCCCCGGGGATTTTTTAAAAACATATGCTCATCGGTAACATCATCCCCTATGCATATATTTATCTGCCCGCCATCGGGAAAAAGCTTCCTTTCCATGACCTGGATGGCCATGCCTTTGTCTATCTTTGAAGCCTTCACTTCTATCACTTTTTTGCCCTCTATGACATCCAGTCCCCCGCTCCTGGTGGCCTCTGATATAAATTTGGATACCCTTTCCAGCAGCGGCAACTCTTTTTTATCACAGTTTCTGTAATGCAGGGCCACGGATACCGTTTTATCCTCTATATAGAAGCATTCCTTTTGCTTAAGCATATCTTTTATTTTATCCTTAATCTCCGCTATCTGGCCCATCTGTTTTTTTGCAGCTTCTATTATCTGGGGTTTTCTGTCTTTCAGCTTGATCTCTGCACCATGGCTTCCCACCATGCAAAGCTCTTTTACAGGTGTCCCTTTAAAGAAATCCATAAGGTGCAAAATAGGCCTTCCGGAAACAAGGACCGGGTATATACGGGGATTTTTGTTCAAAGACCTCACCAGGGATTTGGTCCTTTTGGAGGGCCTTGCATCCTGGGGGCGTGGCTTTATTCCCACCAGGGTCCCGTCATAATCCAGGAAAAGAAGGCACGCGCCTGCCTTTTTTATCATTGATAATATATTTTGCAGATCATCAAAGAGGAACCGGATAGCTCACCTTTCTATAGAATAATTCAAAAATTGATTCGCCCAGTTAAATACGTCATTCTCCTGGACGATCTTTCTCAGGGCTGCCATATTTTTCCTTTTTTCATTGCGGCTCATCTCTAGGGCGGCCTTTATTCCGTCAGCGACACCTTCGAAATCATAGGGATTTACCATAATGGAATTTTTTTGCATCTCATCGGCTGAACCAGCAAACCGGCTTAGCACCAGCATACCATCGCCGTCGGGATTACAGCTTACATATTCCTTGGCAATAAGATTCATCCCGTCCCTTAACGGAGTGACCAGGCAGACATCGGAAGCCTTGTAATAGGATATCAATATCTCCTGGGGAATGGTCTTGTATATATAGTTGATCGGCGTCCACAGCTCATCCGCAAACTGGCCATTGATATTGCCCACCAGCTGGTCGATCTCCCTTTTAAAATGGCGGTATTCAGTTATCTTTGTGCGGCTGGGAACTGATACCTGTACGAATATGACCCTTTTTTTGTATTCAGGATATTTTTCAAAGAAGCGCTTTATGGAAAGCAGCCTCTCTTTTATTCCTTTGGTATAATCCAGCCTTTCCACACTGATGATGAATTTTTGGTTTTTATGCTCCCTTTTAAACAGTCTTACCCGGTTATTTGTGGAGATTGCCTTGGCCAGGCTGTCAAACTTCTTGAAATCTATGCTAATGGGGAAGTTTTTGACGTGCACCGGCCTGTCCCCTCTGTCCAATCTCCCTGTGTCATAATCTACAGGCATCCCTAGGGCCCTGCTGCAGTTGTAGAGAAAATTCCTTGCATCTCCCTTGGTCTGGAATCCCAAGACATCTGCTCCCATAAGACCCTCCAGGATCATCTTATTCCAGGGAAGCACCCTGAATATCTCGAAGCTTGGAAAGGGTATATGTAGAAAAAACAGTATTTTTGAGCCGGGCAGCGCCTTTCTTAACAATGAAGGCACAAGCATAAGGTGGTAATCCTGTATCCACAGCACCTCATCACCCTTCACTTCTTCAAGGATCTTATCGGCAAAATACTGGTTTATATTTTTATATGAATCCCAGTAGTTTAAATCAAAAAAGCTCTGGAAGATAAAACCGTGAAAGAGGGGCCATATGGTCCTGTTGGAAAAGCCGTGATAAAAATCCTTGACATCCTGCCTGCTGAGGCCCAAAAATTTAACCGAATACCCTCCTTCCATCTCCACTGTCTGTTCTGCATACTTCTGCTTGCCCACCAAACCGTTCCAGCCAGCCCAAAGGCCGCCTTTTTTGGATAAAATGGGATCAAGTGCAGTGACCAGGCCTCCCACACTTTTTTTGTACTTTATGCTTTCTTTGATCCTTACTATCTTGTATGGTACCCTATTTGATACTACGACTATCTTTTTTTGTTTATTTGTCATGGTTCTTCTGCTCTTTGTAAAATTTTAACAAGGATATATATATTATATACATTTATACAACCTTTTTAAAACAACCTATTTTAACCATAAAAAGCATTAAAAAACTTTACATATTTAATTTTTAATATAATATAATACACTGCAAATCATGAATAATAATAAAATAAAAAAATTTAAATTTTTTGACAGCATCACCCTGGTGAGCCCCACGGGGCTCAGGGCACAGAACCTGAGGGAGTTTTTAAACATACTGGAGACCTGCCCTGACAAGGTGGTATTCCACCACCTCTACCAGTCCCACCTAA
>PWSB01000091.1 GCA_003563375.1 Actinomycetota bacterium
AGGAAGCAAAAAATGTATGCTGGCATTACGATTTTCCAGCCAGCGAAATGTCTAAAATAGCCACATTGATAGCTTTTTTCAATGAGCGGGTAGACATTTATGTAGATGGCCTGCTTCAGGAAAAGCCAAGGACATTATGGTCATAGGCAGATAAGGGTTGTCCAATTTTAAAAAATATGATTCAATTTGCTACTAAGATATAATACCTATGCAGAAAGTAACCTATGGACCAAGGAAAAACTGATTTTATAAGGGAAACAATCAAAAAAGACCTAAAGGAAGGCAGATATGAAAAAATACATACCAGATTTCCGCCTGAACCCAATGGTTACCTGCACATCGGACATGCCAAAGCCATATGCCTGAATTTTGAATTGGCTGATGAATTCAAAGGTATATGCAACTTGAGGTTCGATGATACCAACCCCACCAAAGAAGAGCCGGAATATGTGGAAGCAATAAAAAGGGATATAGCCTGGCTTGGATTCGATTGGGGCCTAAATGAATATTACGCTTCAGACTACTTTCCAAAACTTTATGATTTTGCGGTCAAGCTGATCAAAGGCGGCAAGGCCTATGTATGTGACCTAGATCCTGCCCAGATCCGTGAATACAGGGGAACCCTTACCTCGCCCGGAAAAGAAAGTCCCTACAGGGAGAGGACGGTAGAAGAGAACCTAAGGCTATTTGAGGATATGAGAAGCGGCAAATTCCCTGATGGATCCAGGGTCTTGAGGGCTAAAATAGATATGGCTTCCCCAAACCTGAACATGAGGGACCCAGTTATGTACAGGATCATGCACCAAAGGCATCACAGGACAAAAGACAAGTGGTGTATCTATCCTACATATGATTGGGCACACGGCCAATCAGATTCCATAGAAGGGATCTCTCATTCAATATGTACCCTTGAATTTGAAGACCATAGGCCTCTCTATGAGTGGTTTCTGGACCAGCTAAAGATCCACCATCCCCGTCAGTTAGAATTTGCCCGTTTAAACCTGACTCATACGGTGATGAGCAAGAGAATGCTTAAAATTCTTGTAGATGAAAAATATGTAAATGGATGGGATGACCCCAGGATGCCCACCCTTTCTGGGATGCGCAGGAGAGGTTACCCTCCGGATGCCATAAGGAATTTTTGTAGCGCAATCGGGTTAGCTAAATCTGAAAGCACCATCGAGATAGAATATTTAGAACATTTTGTAAGGGAGGATCTCAATCGCAAAGCTCCAAGGGTGATGGGTGTATTAAATCCCCTGAAAGTGATTATAGACAATTACCCTGAAGAAAAAGATGAGGAGCTAGAGGCCATAAACAATCCTGAGGATTTATCAGCAGGAACAAGAAAGATCCCTTTTTCAAGAGTGATATATATAGAAAAAGAAGATTTCATGGAAGACCCTCCCAAAAAGTTTTACCGGCTTGCCCCAGGTAGAGAGGTAAGGCTTAGGTATGCATATTTTATAAGATGTATAGGGGTTAAAAAGGATGGCAATGGTAATATCTCTGAGCTTCATTGCACCTATGACCCATCTACAAAAGGCGGGGATGCTCCCGATGGAAGAAAGGTGAGGGCCACCCTTCACTGGGTTTCAGCAAAACATAGTGTAGGTGCAGAATTACGTTTATATGATAAATTATTTACCACAGAAGACCTTTCAAAAAATGATTTCAAAAAAAGTTTTAACCAAAAATCATTAAAGATAAATGATCTATGCCGCTTGGAACCCTCTACCAGAGAGGCAGAGCCAGGCCAGATTTACCAGTTTGAAAGGGTGGGATATTTCCATGTGGACCCTGATACCACAACCAAAGGCCTGGTATTCAATAAGACAGCCGGGCTAAAAGACCAGTGGGCCAAGATAAAGAGAAAAAACAAATAATTAACTTTTGTTTACCAACCTCGGGTCAAATAAGATTATTTTCTGTTATAACCCTTATAACATGGTCCACCGCTTCCTGGGGGCTGTTTACCACCTTATAGAGTTTCTTGTCTTCGGGACTTATATTGCAATGTTTTTGAAGCATGCAGTCATCAATCCAGTCACATAGCTTCTCCCAGTACTCGCTCCCGTAAAGGACGATAGGGAAATGGTCTATTTTATTTGTTTGAGCCAGTGTCAAAGCTTCAAAGAGCTCATCCAATGTCCCAAACCCTCCTGGAAAGATAATAAATCCCACAGAATATTTTATAAATATCATCTTGCGGACAAAGAAATAACGGAAATCCAAGGAGATATTCTGATATGGATTGGTCTCTTGTTCAAATGGAAGCTGGATATTGGCCCCTATTGACTGGCCATCAGCTTCAAAGGCACCTTTATTTGCTGCTTCCATGATGCCGGGGCCTCCGCCGGTTATCACCCCAAAATCCTTATTGGCAAGAAGTGATGCAGTTTTTTCTGCTGCTTTGTAATATTCATCCTCGGGTTCGGTCCGGGCAGACCCAAAAATTGCTATACATGGGCCTATTCCTGACAATGTATCAAAACCTTCTACAAACTCTCCCTGTATACGCAATACCCTCCAGGGGTCACTTTCTGTAAAATCGAATTCTGTGGCTTGTGTAGCCTTTAATAGTCTTTGGTCAGCATCATTTTTTGAATATTTTTTTTTCATAGCGATCTTTCATAATAGTTTTTAATTCCTTAATATAATAACACAAGTCAGGCTAAAAAAATCATACATGGCAAAAATCCGGTTGTCTGCTATATTTAAAATAAAATATCGTTATTAGGAGGTAATGTGTGTTGCGGAATCGCTATAGGGGCACTGATAGGGCCGCGTATAGGGCTTCTGGTGTGGTGGCTTTTAAACCCGGGACTGTTCAGGGATGCCTTTGCTAACTGGTTATTGCCTTTGGTCTTCGCTTTGTTTGCTCCCTTTACCATGATCTTTTTTATGATCAGCTGGTATATAAGTCCAGGGATATCGGGTTTTGACTGGATCCTTATAATCATAGGGATCATGCTTGATATCTCCTCTTATGGAGGTGGCTACAGGAGCAGGCGAGGATATGCAGGAATCTAATGAGCTTATCTGATAAATAGTTTAGGTGAAGAAAATCTTCCATCAGTGGTAAGGTTTACCCCTAACCTCTTTAACCCTATTTCATCGCCGGGGGTGGGCATATGGGTCATGTGCATCTCGCAATTTTTAAGATGAGCAAGTTTATTCATAGCAAGTTCAGCCGTATGGTTGGTAGTAGAGCTGATGGATAAGGCAATGAGGGTTTCCTGAAGGTCCAGGCTTTCAGAATCGGTTTCAAACACACCCTTTTTTAATTTAGCTATCTGTCCTATGACCTGGGGCGATAGGAGATGTATCTCATCAGGGATTCTAGCAAGTGTTTTTATTGCATTAAGTACCAGGCTTGAAGAAGCATGCATGAGTTTGGAATTTTTACCGCTGACGATCCTTCCGTCCCCAAGCTCAATAGCTGCTCCGCAATAAATACCTTCATGTCCCTTTCCTTTTTTTTCTGCTTCATCTGCACTTTTTCTGGCAAAAGATACCACCCTCCTGTCTTCGACCTTTACCCCCAGTTCTTCCATTAATAATCTTACACGGCTAACAGTTTGTTTTTTTTCAATGCCCATTACGTATTCTGAATAGTATCTAAAATAACGTCTTATCAGTTCCTGTTTAGATGCATCCTCTATCACTTTTTCATCTACAATTCCCCAATAGACCCGGTTTACTCCCATATCTGTAGGCGAATTATAAACAGGAAAATCGGTTTCATTTTTTTCTATTATCCTTTTTAAAATAAGCTGCAGTATGGGAAAACTTTCTACATCGCGATTATAGTTTGTAGCTATTTTATTGTATTTATTAAGATGAAAAGGGTCTACCAGGTTGAAATCCTGTATATTGGCCGTAGCAGCCTCATAAGCAATATTTACAGGGTGCTTTAAGGGGAGGTTCCATACAGGGAAAGTCTCAAATTTGGCATAACCTGAATTTATTTTCCTTTTATGCTCATGATAGATCTGGGAAAGGCATGTGGACAGTTTTCCGCTATTGGGTCCTGGTGCAGTAACTACTACAATAGGTTTCTCTGTTTTTATATAGTCATTTTTTCCAAAACCGCGGTCGCTGCAAATGGTGTCGATGTCCGTAGGATAGCCTTCTATCGGACTATGTAGATAGACTTTTTCATTTCTCCGCATTAATTTATTTTTAAAAACCAGCGCAGAAGACTGGCCGTCATAACGGGTGATAACCACTGCCAGCACATCTAGGTCCCATTTTCTCAAGTCATCTATAAGTTTTAGAGTAGCTTCATCATAGGTGATCCCAAAGTCCCCTCTCAATCTTCCTTTTTCGATATCCTCTGCATGGATACAGAGCATAATACTTATTTTATCTTTTAGGGACTGGAGTAACCTTATTTTTACATTAGGGTCATAACCCGGAAGCACCCGTGCAGCATGAAAATCAAAACAAAGCTTGCCCCCAAACTCCAGATAAAGTTTGTCTCCAAACTTATCCACCCTTCTAAGGATCGCCTCGGTCTGTTCTTTTAGATATTTATTATTGTCAAAACCTGTTTTAAACATTGATCAGCAACCTGGGAAGCCAATAGATTATAATTTTTAGCATACAACTGTAGGTATAATATCACAAATCATAACTCGTGCAAAAAATCCCGAACCGGCTGCCCGCAGTTTGGTAGAAGTTTAAAAATGTGCATTCGAGGGATATAAAAAAATATATTCAACATAGATGCCAAATTAAATAGTTTTTAACAAAAAAGCTATTTTTGCTTATAATTAAAAACCGATGATTGCTCTAACAAAAATAAGGTTGTCCTTTGTGGCCTGCATCCTTTCAGCAGCCCTTCTCTCTTCGTGCCTCTTTTCTCCTGTTTTTGGGGAAGGACAAGAAGGCCTGGGCACCGGCACTAAGATACGGGACGAAGAAGCTCCTGGATCAGAGGAGAGCTTTTTCCGAAACAAGGCCGAGAAAGGTTTTAAAGCAATATACCTAGTGATCTCATATGATTTAAAGGTTGTTGGAAATACCGAGAGAATAGTGTTTAGGAGCGTGGTCCCCGCTGACTATCCCCCAAGGCAAAAGATTTTGAATATAGCTTATTACCCTGAACCGGTAAGGGTATTTACCAGTGGTGATAATAAGTATGCTGAGTTTGTCATTGAAAACCCCTCAGGAGAGCATAAAATAGATATCCTCTGCCGGCTACAAATATATAATTATGGTCTCAGCAGCGCAATTGAGTCAGGCCTTGACCAAGAGGTGGAGATAAACAGAGATCTTTATTTAAAAGAAGAAAGATATATAGAAGTAAATGATCCCATAATCATAGAAAATCATATTGTAAAAAAAGAAGCTGATGACCAAATAGATAAAGTAAGGGCAATATATGATTATGTGATAGAACAACTTACTTATTCCAGCTACAATACTGATTCTGTGGGCGCAGCAAAAGCACTGATATCCGGGAGAGGCGACTGCACTGAATTTACTGATACTTTTGTAGCCCTTTGCAGGGCATCCGGCCTGCCAGCAAGATCGATAGAAGGCTATTTTCTCTCCGCTAAAGACCTCCATCTAGGCCATAATTGGCCTGAGGTCTATCTTGAAGACATAGGGTGGGTGCCTTTTGATCCAACACTTGATACTTATGGCAAAACTTCATTTTATTCACTGCAGAATGATTATGTATATCTTTCTTTTAGGAGAAATGACCCAATACTCAAGGGTTTTCATTACTATTTTTATCATTCATGGGGAGATGAAATAGAAGTCAGTAAAAATATTGAATATTTTATACAACAAAAATAGTACTTAATTGTAGCAACCCACAGCTGCTACAATTAAATAGCATAAAAGATTTAATTAAACCTTTTCCTTAATTTTCTAAGCTTGGAGTTGAGATCGTCTTTGCCCCTGTCTCTATAATCACGCTTTCCTCTTTGGTCTCCGGAAAAAGTTCTTTTTTCTCTTTCTTTTGCTTCGTTGACCACGATTGTCCTGTCTTTGAAAGTAGACTGGTTAAATTTTTCTATAGCTTTTTGGGCTCCTTCTTCAGTATCCATCTCTACAAAACCAAAACCTCTTGATTTTCCGTCTGCTCTGTTGATTACTTTTGAATAGACTACTTTGCCCTCAGCCGAAAACAATTCTTCCAGCTCTTGATCTGTGGTTGAATAATCAAGATTACCAACATATAGTCTTTTGTTCACTTACATACCTTTCTTTTGTTTAAATTATTTATAAAGATAAGCAGGTGTTGATAATAATCAAAAGGATAAAGCATAAGCAGGTAAGAACAGAAACTGATGAAGACTTACTTAAACTCTCTTAATATTATTATAATCCTTACTATCTTTATGATACCTAATTATTTTAGCATTATATATTATAAAATCAATCGGTTTATTTGAAGCCGCCCTGCCCAGAGCTTTATGCGGTCAATCTATAAAATTATCAACATTGACCCTGGCACCGCTGTCACTGATTATCCAATTAACGCTCAGTCCCCTATTTTTTAAGAAATCAATAACCTCCTCGGTCCTGTTTTTTTTCAGGTTTTCGGTGCTCCTTTCATTATTGTCAGTCCAGATCCTATGGCCAAACAGTTTTTCTGTTTTATCTTCTATGGTATCCCAATGTTGATCATCTATTTTTCTTAAAAAGATCTTTTTTCTTTCAAGGCCGTCATAAAGCCCTAATATCTGGGAAATGGCCTCCTTTAAAAGGGTGGACCATGCCTTTAACGAACCATTTAGGAATATATTGTTTATTTTTTCTTCTTCGGAACTGCTTGAAGCCACCTCTTCGAGTTTGTTTAAAAGCCGTAAAACATTTCTCCTTTCATATTCCCTTAATCTGTCAGAATCTTCGATATCTATATTCAGAGGGGGCCTGCAAATAAATTTATTAAATATGTTTTGCTTTAATTTTCCTAAAGTGATGAGGCTATTTTTTGGATTGTATTCAGAAATATATCTCAACAGTCTATTATCCTGATCCTCAAGTATGCTGTCATATATATTGCTTGCAACCATATTCAAAGCCTCTGCCCTCTTCTTTCCTTTTTTCCCTAGAAAAGATACAAAACCAGCCTCAGATTTTAGACCTTTTGAATTAATGTATTCCTGCCACTGTTCACTGAACAGATCTGCCCATTTATTTATGAGAACTGAGCTAAAGAAAGGCATTTGCCTTAATTTATCATGGGCGACAAGATTTGTTTCTTTTAAGACCTTTACCCGGGGGTCAATATATACCTTGCATTCAATACCATCCCTGCCGGCCCATATTTGGGCCGCGGTCTTATGCTGGCCATCAAAAAGCATGATCTTGCTATCTACCAGCCTGCATATAGAAGGAGTGAGCTGGCTGTAAAGGATAAGGTGGCGGTAAAGCTCCCACAGCCTTTTCATCTCCAGAGGCCGGGGCTGAAGCTGGTTGTCATTGTTTATATATTGTGGGGAAACTACAACATAAAAGTAGTAATATCCTGTTGAGGGGCAGGCATAAGCTGGAAGTATGGTTTCTTTTTGGCCTAGCTGCAGGCGCACTTCTTTTTTATGCTCATCAAATTCAAAACCTATGGATTTTCCATGATTGCCATCACCAAGTTTTGAACTGAGGATGTCGTCTAATTTTGGCATCCTGTTTTTTGAAAAAAAATCTTCCATCTCTTTTAAAGCAAGGTATTCATTTATTGAAAGAGCTTTTACATCAGGCTTATGTTTTTTGCATATGGGAGCTATATTTTTGATGTCATTTAAAAAGGGTTCCTGGGCAGGTGCGATTGAATGATATTCTATTTCCTTCTTGCCATCCAATCCCTCCCCGCATATATAACAGCTTATTCCTCCTTCTTTAAAAAATCTCTTATTTACAGCCTGTCTGTCTTTCTGGTCAAGATCATATCTAAAGCCCATATATACCTCCTTAAACTTTTATATTTTCTTTTTCCCAGGGTCTGTGCCAAATCAACATTACCTCCTGGCTGATTATGCTCATTGTTGTAGTCCGCAAAAAATGTGAGCCTGGAAGGTGGAGTTATGGGAGCATAAAGTATTTTACTCATTTATATGGAAACAATATAATTTAATGTACTTATTGTATAATATATTTTTGATTTAATTAATAATTTTGCAAAAGAATTGGATATAATTTTACAGCCCTTATGGATAAAAATATAATAATTGAACCCTTAACAGAATTCAGCCAGGATCTAGTCCAAAATATCAAGAATCTGGAGTTCCAAAATTTCGGAGAAGAAGCAGCTGCCAATGAATGGCTGATACCGGTGTTTATAAGATATGGCAGGGTTATAGTAGCTAAACGGTTTGGTGAGCTTGTGGGGGTCTGCCTTGCGGTTAGAAGCTGGCAAGACCAGAAAGCATTCATCCACTCCTTCCACCTTAAAACTGGATACCGCAACAAAGGCATTGGGGGCCTCATGCTCAAAAAAATTATGTTGCTTATGAAAAAAGAAAAAATAAAATTGGTCGAGCTCACGGTTGACCCAAAAAATGAAGACGCCCTCAGATTATATGCAAGGCACGGGTTTAAAATCAAGCTGCTGAGAAGAGACGAATATGGTTTGGGAGTAGACAGATATCTTTTGGAGCTAAGACTTTAGATTTTCTGTCCTTAAATCTTTTAGCATAGTGATCGAAGCAGAAAAGCCCAGCCGCCTGGTAAAAATATGATATTTTCTTTTTTTTATGGGTTTAAAACCTAATTTTTTATACAGCCTTAATGCTTTAGTATTAGTATTTACCACTTCAATTATTGCTTCATGAAAACCCTGCCGTTTAGCAAATCTGAAAAATTGGTTTAAAAGCATAGTTCCTATACCTCTTTGCCTCATATGCTTCTTCACTGCCAGTGAATCCACCAGTATCTGCCTCTCTTTCAGGTTAATGTTTGATGCAAGCCTAAAAGCCAGGGTTATATATGCTGCCCTGCCAAGACCAAATATCTTTTTGAGCTTGTAAAAATTGAAATCAGAATAATAATTCCCTTTGATCTCATAACCTAAAAATCCTAAAAGTTCATTATTTTCTAATGCATAAAAGCCCCAATTGGTGTTAAGAGCCTCCTCCAAAAGAAATATAGCTTTATGTTTAGGTTTTATAAAAATACTTAATTTTTCACCAAAAGCTTCATAATATATTTCTGCTAAATCTCTTTTCATCTCAGGGGGAAGACCGTGTAAAATTTTAATTTTGTTTTTCATTTATTACCCCCATTTCATGCTGAGAGTCGAAGCCATAACTTCTGCCCTTCCAGAAAACTCCTCTTCCTCTCTTGTATTCCAAAGCAGAACTGATGGCTATAGATAAAATATATAACATCGATACAGGGGTAAATACCGTATCCATAATCCTGCTTTTAAATCTTAATGCCAGAGTCATCTTGATTATCATTATAAATATTATCTGGGATGTGATCAGGTTTAGGGTACCGGCTGGCCAGCTGTAGATGACTGCCAGGGGGAGATATAAAAAAGGCAAAAGAAATAACCCTAGGACTGTACAAATTACTAAAAACATCATGGGTAGATTGTAATTGAATGCTGAGCAAATAAATTTAGAAAATCCATTTACAACCTGTTTGAGGTTATTATACATCCTGCAGTATATTTCCTGGCTGCCGTCATAGATCATAAATCTAAGCCCTTTTTCCTTGATCTTTTTGGCTATGGCTACATCTTCGATTATCCTATTTTTTACCGATTTATGTCCTCCGATAGCTTCATATGCTTCCTTTTTGAAAAGGATAAATTGTCCGGTCCCCGCAGAAAAAAGCGAAGAATTTGTTTTCTTAATCAAAATGATAGGAAGAAAACAAAGAAAAGCAAAATTTATGAAATTTATTACCATCCTTTCATGGAATGTGGCCATTATCTGAAAAGGGAAAACTGAGATAGCATCCATGTCCTCTTTGTCTAGCGCGGCAATAGAACTTGAAACCGATCCGCTTAAATGAAGAGTATCTGCATCTGTAAAAAGGAGATATTCCCCTTTCGCCTGTTTGCCCAGCTGCCAGCATGCATAACTTTTGCCTACCCAGCCCCGGGGAAGGGCTTTGCCCCTGATAAGCCTTACCCTTCTATCTAAATCGCAAATTTTTTGGACCTGTAATGCTGTATTATCTTTTGAATCGTCATCTAAAACCAATATCTCTATATTGGAATAGCTTTGCTTCCTAAGCGAGTTTATGCATCTTTTTATATTTTTTTCCTCATCCCTGGCAGGAATCAGAACGGATACCAGAGGCTGTTTTATGGACAAAGCCCCGGAAAGCTCAAACCCGGCTATATTTTTAAAAAACAGATTATTTATTATGAAATTTATTAATACACCCAGGAGTATTAAACTTATTGCAAGCTGATAGGCAAACAATCAACCTCCTATACATACATGTAGTCCTTATAATCATATCTTCTTTTTTTGGCCAGCCCCACCCAATAGGCAAATTCTTCTATGTATCTTCCTACGTCTTCAAGGACCATGGGAAAATGATGGGGCAACCCTCCTGTAAGCAGGGTATTTGCAATATCCATGGTATTTGCAGGCTGGTCGTAAAACCTTAAGTCGGACACCCATCCCCTGCTGCCGTTAAATGCTGGTTTGCCTGTATCTGTTATCTTTCCAGTGAAATAATAGAAGGACTCGGATTCTCCGCAGATCCTAAATACTGTCACCTCACCGGTCTTGAATACGATATCGGTTACTGGGCCGCAGTTTTTTATGCTTTTATCATAGTCCGCAAAATAGTGTTTTTCACAAATCATGCCTCTCTGGTTGGCCATCTCGGCAGGCGCAGACCCGCAATGCCACAGAAGCAATGTATTATCCTCAGGGTCAAATACAGGCAGGTCCATTATGGCTACCTCTTTTTGGGATAGATGCCTCAGTATTAGCATGGAAACTGTGCCCAGGATATCCGCTTCACACCCTGCCACTATGCCGTCGCTGTTAAGTAGCGAGTTTATAAGGCAGCCTACCATCTCTTTTTTTGGCATAAGCTTGGGCCAGCATGAAAATGCCACTCCTGAATATCCTTCCTGGCGGGCTACCTCTTTTGTGGCCAAATACATCTTGACTGAATCCAGTATTTTGGGTTCAGATACTCTTTGGATCTTAAAAGCTTTCTCCTGCATGACCTTTTGCGCTTGGCTGTCACTTATTTTCTGGGAAGCTTCTATTATATCTTCAACCTCATAGTCCCTTACGACATCTATAGATAAGTTCTTATATATCTCCCTTGGCTCTGCCATATGGTTTATATGACCGTCTGCGAGCTTTCCTATCTGGCCTATGCGGGCATCCTCTATGTTTACGGCTGCAGCTAAGGCCTTAAGGGTTATGTCAAAACGCGGCATAAAATAGGGTGAGTCTATGTCCCCGAAAAACCATTTGGCCTTTCTGGGCTCCCCTTTAAAGTTGTGTTTGGCAATCCCTGCATTCTGCTCAATGTTAACCACCGAAGCAAGAGGCATGGGGCCTTCTTTTCTGGGTTCCTCTATGGCCCAAAGGCCTATCCTGGTGGTTGATTTCATTATCTCATATATAAAGTCCCCCACAATGTAAGAGGGATGGAATATAAGCAGGAAATCAATTTTATCAGCCAGCAGCCCTTCTTTAACCCTGATCGCTGTCTCCCTGTCTTTTATTATGGTATCAAAATTTATAAGGGTGAAGCCGTATTTGCCCTCAAGCTTTTTAAGATCCTTTTGGTATTGGTAAAATTTTTTTAAACCTTCATCTGAGAATCCCTCCATAAAGCCGGCTACAAAGCCTATCTTTAACCTTCTCATCTCTTACCTCCGATTTTATCGATGATATCATTTAACCTTGTCCTGTAATATTTAAAATTCTCCCAGCTGACATCAGCTGAGACTGCATGGTCTACGTGCGGGACAAAACCGCCTTGGGCCATAAGTCTTTCCATTTTTTCCAATTCGGCGTCTATTGCCTCCCTGCTTCCCTCTTCAAAAAGAAGTTTCTTGTCAAAACCGCCCAAAATCTTTAGCTTGGGATATTCCTTCCTTATCTTTTGTATATCATTGACCGCCTCAATGGGAAATAATCCAGTGACCCCAACATCTACCCACAGGGGTATAAGTTTATCTATTTTGCCGTCACAATCGACAAAGATGTTTTCTATCTTGTACTGTTTCAGGAAATCGATAAATTGTATATAATAAGGGGTCATAAATTCTTTAAACATCTCTTTGGATATAAAAGGCCCTGAACGGTAGGCAACATCTTCCAGTATGAAGACACAATCTATGTCGACCATATCCAGGATCTGGGACCAATATTCAATTACAAAATCTGTAAAGAACTGGTTGAACTCTTTGACCAGCTGGGGGTCATCATACATATTCAACATAAAACCAACTTCGCCCATCAAAAATCTGCCCATAAAAGAGAAGCCAAAAGGATTGCCTCCCAGCCTGACCGGAAAATCCCTTACTTTTAGGTCTTTACAGATGTTATCCCAGTTTAAAGGGAGCCTCTTTTTAAAATCATTGTCATAATATGACCGGTAACGGTAAAAATCATCCCTGTTTTTGATAGGATATTTTAGCACCATAGGTGTAGAAGCGCCCTTTTTGCTTACCTTTGTGGTCAAGCCATAATTATCAATATAAATGCGCTCATGCTCATTATCCTCGATGACGCGGGTTTTAAACTTGGGGCTTAGATCAAAAGGCATCTTGGCCAGGTATGAATCCAGTTTAAGGTAAGGCATGACATTTTTGTCTGCTAGTTCCCCGCTCCCTTCAAAAAGAGGCACAGAACCCCGCACCAGGGTTCCGTCTAAGGCATCCTTGGGCATTTTTTCTTTGATGGGAAGGCCTTTTTGGGCCCAGTTCTTTATGGTTTTCACCCAATAACCAAATTCTGTTTTTGGGATGTTGGATATTGATTTAAAACCAAAGACTTCGTTGAATTTCTCTCTTGAATCCATCCATCTACCTTTTTTTTAGGATTTTAACATATTTTATATAAAAAAAACCCAAAACCTAATGAGATTCTTCAAATCCTTATTTAAAGCTTATTCTATAAAGCAGTGGATGTAAAAAACCTATTTATTTTATATAATTTTAATTATGTATATATTATTAAGAAATACATCATTTATAATCCTTAGCTATTTAATAGGCTCTATACCATTTTGCTATATAATAGCAAAATTAAAGAATAAAGACCTTACCATGTTGGGCGATAAGAATCCAGGGGGATGGAACCTGGCCTTCAGTGTTTCAAAATTCTGGGGATTTTGGGGAGCCTTATTTGATATTGCCAAAGGATTTTTGCCCTACTTTTTGATAATAAGGTATACAGGTTCTGACTTTTTTGCCCTTCTTGCTGGATGTGCAGCCATAGCGGGCCATAACTATTCCCCCTTCCTTAAGTTTAAGGGCGGAAAGGGAATAGCCACACTACTGGGATTGCTCCTTGCCATTCATCCCTTTTCGGTAATAGTGTTCGGGGCTGGCATTGTGCTCGCCCTTGTTCTTATAAAGAATATGATATGGGGAGTCGTAAGCGGAATAACCCTGTCACTTATTTTCTTTGTATACTATTATAATTCTTTGATTTTTCTTATTTTCTGGCTGCTTCTCTTGTTGATCATCTTGCCCAAATACTTAAACTATTCCAACTCTTTCGGAGTAAATTTTAAATTTAGAAAAGAAAAGAGATTAAAAGACCTTTTTACGCCCAAATCAAGATAATTTAGGCCAATGAAAAATTAAATGATGGTTTATATAGCAACAAGTATAAGAAACATTCTTTATAAGCTGTTCAATAGCCTTTTATATAAAGGGACCACAAGAAAATACCTGGTACGCCTTATCCAAAAAATAATAAACCATTATTTTCAGGGAAATAATGGCCGAACTGGCCCCCTTCAGGATGATAGAATAAAGCAAGAGAAAAAAATGATGGTTGAATCAATAATTCAATCTCTCAACAGGTCTATAGAAAAAGAGATCCTGCATCCTGCAATATCCCAAAAAGTCCTAGGCCTTTGGTTGGAAGCCATGAATAAGCCTGGCAGGTCCAAAAAACCTGAAATAAAAGAATTTTATGACCGGAACGGCTGCAATCCCCCATTTTTGTTAGTGATAGCCCCCGGCCATGCATGTAATCTAAGATGCAGCGGCTGTTATGCATCCTCTGATGCTGATTCTCATAAATTGGATTGGGAAATACTGGACCGGTTGGTAAGGGAAGCCAGAAAATTGTGGAATATAAAGCTGGTCGTCTTTACCGGAGGAGAACCTTTTTCCTATAGCTTTAAAGGTAAGGATATTATAGATATAGTAAAAGACAATCCTGACTGCCTGTTTTTAGCTTTTACGAACGGCACCCTTGTAAACCGCAAAATAACTGAACGCATAGCCGGATGCAAAAACCTCACTTTAGCTTTTTCAGTCGAAGGACTGGAAGCTGATACAGACTGCAGGAGAGGAAAAGGGACCTTTAAAAAAATATTGAGAGCAATGGGATTTTCTAGGGAGGCGGGGTTGCCGTTTGGGATCTCTGTGACCGTAGACAGCAGAAATATTTCAAAGGTCTTAGAAGATAGTTTCCTGGATTACTTTTTTGACAACCAGGGAGCTTTCTATGGTTTTTTCTTCCAGTATCTTCCCATTGGCCTGGATTTTGATTTTGGATTGATGCCTTCTCCGGAGCAAAGGTTTTATTTCTGGAAAAGGGTCTGGGATAAAATCGAGCGCAAAAAACTTTTTCTATTGGATTTCTTAAATCATGGGACACTGGTAAACGGCTGTATATCTGCTGGCAGGGATGGGGGGTATTTATATATAGACTGGGACGGGGAAGTAAAACCATGTGTCTTTGCCCCATACTCTGCAGGTAATATTCACCAGATATACAAGGATGGAGGGGATTTAAACCGAATCTGGGGTTCACCTTTTTTTGACTCCATAAGAAGATGGCAGACAGAATATGGATTTAAAAAAAGCAGTATTGCCGAAAAAGGAAACCTGCTGCGACCCTGCCCTTTTAGGGACCATCATGGTTTGTTTTTAGAAATCGCAGAAAAAACCGGTGCCAGGGCTGACAAATCCCTGCAGAGAGTGACTGTTTTTGAAGAGGGATACCATCAAAGATTTGTTGATTATGGATATAGTCTAAAAAAACTTTTGGACCCTGCCTGGGAGAAGGTTTATTTAAAGAAAAAAATCTAGAGCCAATATTTTAATCCATGTCATTCTTCTTCTTTTTCCTTAAGCTCAAGGCCGACAAGGATGGATTCCGTATCCGAAAGATCTCCTATAAATTTTCTAATGGGCAATGGCAATTTTTTAATTAATGTGGGGGTGGCTATTATCTGTGCCTGTTTTGCTTTTTCAGGCTGTTGATAAATATCTATTATCTCAAGGTCATATCTGTCTTGGAGGTTCTCTTCTATTATTTTTTTGAGGTTGCTTATCGCATGCCTGGAATGTTCGGTAGCCCCGCTGACATATAGCCTTAATTCATATTTTCTTTTTTTTCTATCTTCTATAATTTTTTCCCAATCATCTTTATCTCTATCCATATATAACACCTTTCTAAAATTATAGGAATGGATAATGAATCTAATTTTAACAGTTTCCAGCCATAAAAGACACATATTTTCTAATATATTATTTATTATATCGGTATTTTTTGCCCATTAATTTATCCTTGTTTGTCACTGGTGATATTATCTGCTAAATTTCTAAATAGAGGTGAGAATGATGGAAAAAAAACTTTCAAAAATATTTTTAAATTTATTGGTTTTCAGCATCCTAGTTGTGTTTTCAATAGCTTGTGCACCAACTGAACAAGCAAGCTCCGTGATTGTCCAGCGGGCTGAACAGGAAGACAACCAAAGTAATAATCCTGAAGACATTCAGTTTTCCTTAGAAGATATAAATACATTGATCAGTCACCTGGTCCAAGAAGTAATGCCGTCAGTGGTAAGCATCCAGGCAGACGTTATAAGAGATAATGAGATAGGTGAAGAAGAGCTGCAGCAGGTAATAGGTTCAGGGATTATAATGAACGAAGAGGGATATATACTTACCAATAGTCATATTATCGCCGACGCAAGAGAATTGATAGTGGTATTGGATAATGGCACGATAGTGGAAGGAGATGTGGTGGGCTCCAGTATACAGACAGATGTAGGGGTAGTAAAAATCGAGGCTAATGACCTGGCACCTGCAGTATTTGGCACCATGGACGACCAGGAAGTTGGAGACCTTGTGGTCGCAGTAGGAAGCCCTTTCGGCATACAGCAGACGGTTACCCTGGGAATAATTAGCGGTAAGGAGCGAATAATACCCACCCCTGCAGACACCCTTCCTATTGTAGACGCTATACAAACAGACGCTGCCATCAATCCGGGCAATAGCGGAGGGCCCTTAATAAATGTAGGAGGAGAGGTTATAGGAGTAAACACTCTGGGTATCTCCCCCACCGGGGCGAGTGCAGGAATAGGTTTTGCCATTCCCATAGATACTGCCATAAATATAGCAGAACACATAATTGAATTTGGTGAAGCCAGGATACCATTTATGGGTGTAGAGCTTGCTCCTACCGGCGTCGATGCCCCTGGGGTGATGATTGAAAACGTCGTAGAAGACTCACCGGCAGAAAAGGCCGGACTTGCCCAAGGAGATATTATTCTGGAAATAGAGGATACTGAGATAACTTCTCCTTTCGGTGTATTGTCTAAGCTGTTGAGGATGGGTTGTGATGAGGAAATAGACGTGCTGATAGAAAGAGACGGCGAAATTATGGAGGTAAGCGTATTTTTGGAGCTGTGCCCGGTCTTGGAATGATTCGGCTTATTTTATATGGTCAGCCAGTTTAAGCTCATCTTCATCACTGACGTCATAGACCCTGTCTTTCCAGTAGATCCCCAGTCCGGATCTGCATCTATAAAATGAGTTTATGGCTATCAATAGCAGGTACATCATAGAGATGGGATGCAGGATTATATCTATGGTTTTGGTCTTAAACCTTACAGCATATATTACCCTTATTAAAAATATAAGTAAAACCTGTAAAACCAAGGCATTTAAAATCATTTGAGGCCAGTCGAATAATATAGCCAATGGAAGAAAGATAAAAGGCAATAAAAATATACAGGATGCAAGTAAAAAAGCTGTAAAAAAATTGTAAGAATTGTAATCAAACGCAGCGAAGAGAACTTTAGAATAGCCGGTTATTACCTCTCTTAGGTTCTTATACATCCTGCAATAAAGTTTTCTATTTCCATCGAAAACCATGAAACGGCTGCCAGATCTTTTTAAAAGCTTGGAGATATGTATATCTTCGAGTATTTCTTTTTTTACTTCCTTATGCCCTCCGGCTTTTTTATATGCGTCCCTGTCAAACATCATAAACTGCCCTATAGCCGTGCAGAATAATGGGTTCTTGCTTCCATAAACCAGGCCTAGCGGGAGAAAGCAGAG
>PWSB01000202.1 GCA_003563375.1 Actinomycetota bacterium
AAATACGGGCTTGCATTCTCCTCAGGGGTAGCGGCCACTTCTGCAGTATTCAATCTCCTAAAACCCGGAGACCATGTGATAGTGGGGGATGATGTATACGGGGGGACATACAGGCTGATAGAAAAGGTTTTTGTGCCCTGGGGAATACAGTCAAGCTATGCTTCAGCAGATGATGCCCAGAGCTTTAAGGGCCAGATCAGAAAAAACACGAGACTTATCTGGGTAGAGAGCCCTACCAATCCCCTGCTCAAGGTAGTAGACCTTGAAATGCTTTCTTCTTATGCTAAGGGCAGCAGCATACTTTTAGCGGTGGATAATACTTTTGCCACCCCTTATTTTCAAAAGCCGCTAGGCCTTGGCGCTGATATCGTAGTCCACAGCACCACAAAATATCTCTCCGGGCATAGCGATATAATAGGGGGAGGTGTGGTGACCCTGGACCAGGGGATACATGACCGGCTCAAGTTCTACCAGAATGCGGCAGGAGCGGTACCGGGGCCCTGGGACTGCTGGCTTGCCACCAGGGGCATAAAGACATTAGCGGTCAGGATGAGGGAGCATGAAGAAAATGCCCTGTACCTTGCCAGCTACCTGGATGGACATCCCAAAATAGAAAGAGTGCATTATCCCGGTTTGCCTAAAAGCAAATACTATCCTATAGCCAAGAGCCAGATGGACGGTTTTGGGGCCATGATAAGTATCGAGCTTGCAGGCGGGTATCCTGCAGTAGAAAGATTTCTTTCAGGGCTTGAGCTTTTTTTGTTGGCAGAAAGCCTTGGTGGAGTCGAGTCTCTTGTGTCTTACCCTCCCCTTATGACCCATGCTGTGTTCTCAGAGGACCAAAGGAAACAGAGGAATATAGGGGATAACCTGGTAAGGCTTTCTGTAGGCATTGAGGACAAAGAGGACTTAAGGGATGATCTTGACAAGGCTTTAGGATAAGGGGCAGGTTGAAAGGGACTCTGGAAGAAAAATATCATCTGCTAAAAAAGGCGCTTAAAGATTTGGGAAGCGTGGTCGTGGCTTTCTCGGGAGGCGTGGACAGCTCCTTTCTGCTAAAAGCCTCATTTGAGGCCCTTGGCCACGATGCTATCGGTGTAACAATGGATTCACCCACTTTGCCCGAAATGGAACTGGAGAGGGCAAAAGAGTTTTGCAAAAAATATGGCATAAGGCATATTGTTCAAAAATCCAGTCTGGGAAATAAAAAGTTTATCGAGAATGACAGGCTGAGATGCTACTATTGTAAAAAAGATGAGATGAAACAGATAAAAAAAATAGCACAAAAATATCATTCAGCCCTACTAGACGGCCAGAACCTTGATGATGAAAAGGATTACCGCCCCGGGTCACTGGCTGCCTCTGAGTTAGGGGCGATAAGCCTTCTAAAGGAATGCGGGCTTAAAAAGGATGAGATAAGGGCCCTATCAAAAAGGTCGGGTATCACCTCCTGGGACAGGCCGGCTTCTGCCTGTCTTGCAAGCAGGATAGATTACGGTATTAAAATAACCGAACCGCTGCTTAAAACCATAGACCACCTGGAAACATTTCTTAGAAAGAAAGGATTTAAACTGGTAAGGGTAAGGCATCACGGTAAAATTGCCAGGATAGAGCTTGGAAGGAACGAATTGGCTGATTTGTTTAAAAAAGGCTTGAGCCAAACTGTTTTGTCAGAGTTTAAAAAACATGGCTATTGCTATGTGGTCCTGGATATCGAGGGTTACCGCATGGGAAGCATGAACATGGCTGTTGGCTGATAAAGATGGAAGAATCAAGATATATTGAAAATAAATATGACAGACTCGCCAAATTCTACGACCTGGTAGAAATCCCCCTGGAGAGATTTTTATATTCTAAATGGAGAAAAAAATACTTTTCTCCACTGGCCGGAAAGATATTAGATGTAGGCACGGGAACTGGAAAAAACATAGATTATTACCACCCCATGGCTGAGGTCACTGCAATCGATATATCTGAAGCCATGTTGAATTTTGCAAAAAAGAGGCTTGCTGCTTCGGGAAGGGAGCATGTCAGGCTACTAAAGATGGATGTGGAAGATCTTTTCCTGGAATCGGACCAGTTTGATTACTGTATCAGCAATACGGTTTTCTGTTCGGTCAACCACCCGGTAAAAGGGTTAAAGGAAGTTAAAAGGGTCCTAAAACCAGGAGGAAAAGCGGTTATGATAGAACATGTCCTAAGTAAAAAAAGAAAGATCGCTTACTTGCAGGGCAAGGCAAATCCCATAGCAAGAGCTATTATCGGCGATAACATAAACCGGGACACGGGGGCTAATATAGTAGAGGCGGGATTGAACCTGACCCTGGAAAAAAATCTTGCCATGGGGGATGTATTCAGGCTTTTTGAGGCAACCAAGCAGCCCTAAGCCTGTTGGTCCATGAAACTCATTTCTGGAGGTAGACAGCTAAAAAAAGGACTTGATATTTAAAAATTATAAATAATCTCCGACTTAAACTTTCTAAGGCTTTTTTAAGCTACGAAGTTTAAGCGGCAGGGTTAGCTCGGAAACAGGCTAGCCTCCCATTTGGAAAGGAGATCTTATGCTAAACATATTACCGGCAGGGGCTCCTTGCTGGTTTTTTTATATATTGTGTTGATGGGGAAGGAAGGATGAGGAACAGGTATTTAACCCTTGCAGCTTTGATATTGTCAGTGGCAATATTTTTGCTGGCCTCCTGCGGCTATAGGCGCAATGAGATAATTCTTGCCACCACGACCAGCACCTATGATACAGGCCTCCTGGACAGGATAATACCAGTTTTTGAGAATGAAACTGGGTATATGGTAAAACCTATAGCAGTAGGAACAGGAGAAGCACTCTCTATGGGAAGGATGGGAGCGGCAGACATCCTTTTTCTGCATTCCAAGGATAGTGAGGAAGAATTTGTCAGACAGGGTTATGGTACTCAAAGAAGGGATGTTATGTATAATGATTTCATTATCGTGGGCCCTGGGACGGACAGCGCAAATATAGAGGGGGGTCAAGCAGATGCGGCCTTCTCGGCTGTTTTTGCAAACCAGGAATTATTCATATCCAGGGGCGATAATTCAGGTACCCATATGATGGAAATGTCCATATGGGAAAAGGCTGGCGTCGAACCAGAAGGTATATGGTACTTAGAAACAGGCCAGGGTGCAGCTGATACCTTAATGATCGCCGACCAGAAACAGGCATACACAATAATTGACAGGGCTACATATCTAGTCTATTCATCTGACTTGAGCCTGGTGGTCCTTGTAGAAGGAGACCCCATGCTCTTTAATCCTTATGGAGTGGTTATTGTAAATCCTGAAAAATTTGAAGATATAGAGATAAATCACCAAGGGGCGTTGGCTTTTGCTGATTTTTTAACCGGCCAGGGAAGGGAAATCATAAAAGGTTTTGGAATGGAAAGATTCGCCCGGCCATTATTTTATATGGAGGAGGGCTAAGCTATGGATCTGATCTGGGAGGGAATAAGACAATCGATCCATTTGATCTTTTCAGGAAATAGGGAGATATACCAGATACTTTGGTTAACCATTAGGGTTTCAGGGACCGCAGTGTCCATTTCAATGATGTTAGGGATCCCAGTGGGGGTAATGGTAGGATTAAACGACTTCCCCTTCAAGAAATTGGTTGTGGCATTGATCAATACCGGGATGGCCCTCCCTCCTGTTGCTGCCGGGCTTATGGTCACCCTATTTATATGGAGAAACGGGCCCCTGGGTTTTTTGCAGCTTATGTATACCCCTGCGGCCATAGTCATCGCCCAGATACTGATAGCCACTCCGATTATCTCAGGTATCACCCTGGCAGCGGTACAGCAGGTGGACCCCAGGTTGAAATTGCAGGCCTTTTCCCTTGGAGCGGGCAGGATCCGGACATACTGGATCCTTATAAAAGAAGCACGGCTCCCAGCACTGGCCGCTGTTATGGCCGGATTTGGAGGAATAATATCCGAGGTCGGAGCAGTGATAATGGTAGGCGGGAATATAAGGGGGCAGACCAGGGTCTTGACCACTGCTACTCTGCAGATGGTGCGGATGGGTGATTTTTCCACAGCTATTGCTCTGGTTATCATCCTTCTTATTATAACTTTTGGAATAAATATTATACTTACCTTGGTACAGCAAAAGGAGGGTATGGGATGGCTGAGAAGGTATTAAGGGTTATCGGCTTGAAAAAAACTTACAGTAAGGATTTCACATTGGCAGTAGATGATCTTTCGGCAGAGAAAGGTAAGGTGCTCACCATTCTCGGTGCTAATGGCTGCGGCAAATCAACCCTGCTTCGCCTTATCAATCTTTTAGAGAAACCGGATGCCGGAAATATATATATAGGCAAGGATCAGATACTGGATGGAAAGTCGAATAAGGCCGGGATTAGGAAAAAAATGGCAATGGTTTTTCAGGACACCCTTCTTTTCAGAGGTTCGGTACGCAGCAATATAATGATGGGGCTAAAGCTGCGGGGGATAAGGGATGCAAAGGAGAAGGTGGATTATTGTTTAAACAAACTGGACCTCTACCCCCTTATTGACCGAAATGCAGAAAAACTTTCCGGAGGAGAAAGACAAAGGGTGTCCCTGGCCAGGGCACTTGTGCTTGACCCTGAGCTACTGCTCTTAGACGAGCCTCTATCTAATATCGATGAGGGTTCCTGCGAAAAAATCAGGGAAGGGCTATTTGAGATTTTAAAGGACACCGGAAAAACCGTGCTGTATGTAACCCATGACCGCAGTGAAGCATTTGCCCTATCAGACAATATAGCAATCATGGACAAAGGAAGGATCATCCAATCTGCTGAGAAAAAGGAAATATTAAACAGACCAAAAAATGAGTTTATTGCAAAATTTTTAGGTGCGGAGACACTGGTCACAGGGGTGGTTGTAAGTAACAGGGAAAATATTTGCAGCATAAAGATAGAGCCTGA
>PWSB01000195.1 GCA_003563375.1 Actinomycetota bacterium
AAAAGGGTGAGCATATTAAGCTTACCACAAAGGATTTTAAGCAGGTATATGATCCAAAAAACGGCATTATGATAAAGGTGGGCTACAATAAGTTTATAGATGATATAGGAAAGGGAAATACAATTTTCATAGATGACGGCCTCATAGAGCTGAAGGTATTGGAAGTGGACAGGTATGAATCAGCGGCTACATGCGAGGTCATAAGAGGGGGCATAGTAAAATCCAATAAAGGCATAAACCTGCCCAAGATAAAGGTAGGCCTGGATTCAGTAACTGAAAAGGACTATTATTTCCTCGAGCTCGGCATAAAGCTGGGGGTTGACTTCATAGCCCAGTCTTTTGTAAGGGACAGCAGGGATGTGATAAAAATAAAAGAGAGGATAAAGAAGAGGGAAAGCCATCAGCTTGTTATCTCAAAGATTGAAAAACATGAAGCCATCGATAATTTTGATAATATCCTCGATGAATCTGATGCAATAATGATCGCCAGGGGAGACCTGGGCATAGAGGTAGACCCCGAAGATGTACCTATCTTTCAGAAGAAGATAATAAAGGATTGCAACCATGAAGGTAAACCGGTTATAACGGCTACCCAGATGCTTGATTCGATGATCAGAAATTACCGGCCTACCCGTGCGGAGGTAAGCGATGTGGCCAATGCCATACTAGACGGTTCAGATGCCGTTATGCTTTCAGGAGAGACAGCCATAGGAAAATATCCTATAGAATCTTTGGAGATGATGGTAAAGATAATAAACAAGACAGAGCAGCAGCTGGACTATGGGCCGGCAGAGAAGGCAATAGAATATGTCGAGCCTGCTACCATAACCCAGGCTATCAGTGCCGCCGGCTGCGAGATAGCCAATAAATTACATGCAAAGACTATTATAACTTCCACAAAGACAGGCCATACTGCCAGGCAGGTAGCCAAAAACAGGCCAAGGACCATAATATTGGGGGCAAGCCCCCGGGACCATGTTATAAGGCAGCTTATGGTAAGCTGGGGGGTCATACCGGTAAAAACCGAATTTGCGCAAGATATAGATGATATTGTGGAAGAAGCTGTAAGAGTGGCCAAAAGTAACGGTTTTATACAGGATGGAGACGTAGTGGTGATAACCGCAGGTGTAAACAAGCCTGGCAGCACGAATATGATAAATGTGAAAAAGGTGGGCCATCCATAGGCTAGTCTTCAGTGAACCTCAGTCTTTTCAATGCTTTATTTTCACCTATGAGGGTTATCACGTCATCTTTTCTAAATTTATAATCCAGAGGGGGAGGAGAAATTATTTTTTGATTATCGCTCTGGACGCTTATGATGGTTACTCCGTATTTGTGCCTCAGATTAAGCTCTATCAGGTCTTTGCCTATCATCATGCGCGGGGCCCTCATCTCTAGAATGCTTATTTCTGGGCTTACTTCCAAAAAGTCTATTATGTTTGAGCTTATAAGGCTCCTTGCCACTCTTTCTCCCATATCCTTTTCAGGATAGATGACCATATCGGCCCCCACCTTATAAAGGACCTTGCCCTGGGTCTTGGTGCCTGCCTTTGCGATGATCTTCTTGGCACCGTTTTCCTTCAGCAAAAGAGTGACCAGAATTGAGTTTTGTATATATTTTTCACCAATGCAGACAATGCATGCTTCAAAATCCTGAATTCCCAAAGAGGAGAGGATATCCGTATCTGTTGCATCGCATTTCATCACATCTGCGATCTCTTCTGAGACCCTCTGTATCCTTTCCTCTGCACTATCCAGCCCTATTACATTATGTCCGTTCTGGGTAAGTGTCCTGGCCACGCTTGCCCCGAACCTTCCCAGCCCTATTACTAAAAATTGTTTTTTCATAGCTACCCGATTGTTATTCTTTCTTCAGGATAAAGTATCTTATTCTGAGTTCCCCTCATGGCTATAGCCAATGACAATGTGATGATACCAATTCTACCAACAAACATACACAGTATCAATATTATCTTGCTTAAGGTGGAGAGGCCAAAGGTAATCCCTGTAGACAGCCCCACTGTGCCAAAAGCTGAGATTACTTCAAATAATGCCTCCACCAGGGTGCAGCCCTCTATGATGAGGATAGCTATAGTAGAGAAAATAATGAGCACGATAGCTGTAAGGGTGATAGTCAATGCCCTGTGCACCAGGTCTTGGGGGATCCTCCTTTTAAAAAGGGTGACATTGCTCCTTCCCCTCATCGTAGATACGCCGCTGGCAGTCACCGCTGCAAAGGTAGTGGTCTTTATACCCCCTGCAGTACTTCCCGGGGAGCCTCCTATAAACATCAAAACGGTTATAAAGAACAGTGTCGCAGGGGTAAGCTCAGATATCCTTATAGTGTTGAACCCGGCAGTCCTGGCTGTGACCGATTGAAACAGGCTGGATAATACCTTGGTGCCCCATCCTCTGCCCGCGATAGAGTCCGGGTTTCCCAATTCGAGGACTAAGAACAATATGGTTCCAAAAACTATCAGTATAGCTGATACTAAAACCACCAGCTTGGCATGTAAAGTAAATTGCCTGGTCCTCCGGTATGTGATTATCTCTGCCAGGACAGGGAATCCCAGACCCCCCAGGATTATAAGGAATATAACGATAAGATTAATGCTTAAGTCTCCCGTAAACCCTTCCAGACTGGAAGTATACAGAGAGAACCCTGCATTGTTGAATGCACTTATGGAATGGAACCCGCCGAAACTTAATGCATTTGCTAAAGGATAGCCATATTTAAAATAGAGCACAGACGAAAATAAGACAAAACCGATAAACTGGAGGCTGAAAGTGACTGCGGCTATGAGCATAAAAAACTTAAAAGGGCTGAATGCCTGTTGTTTTCCAAAACTGCTGTCTAGGTAGAACTTATCTTTTATGCTTATCTTCCTGCCCAGGATGAGCCCGAATATTGAGCCGACAGTCATTATTCCAAGACCCCCCAGCTGTATTAGGGTTATTATCACCGTCTGGCCCATGCCGGTGAAATAAGTTGGTGTATCCTGGACTATCAGGCCGGTTATACATATTGCTGAGGTAGAAGTAAACAGGGCATCTATAAAGCTTATTCGTCCAACTGCAGTCATCTGGGGTATCATAAGCATAAAGGAACCTATTATTATTGCCACCGTATAAGCTAGTAATACTTGTTTTGCTATCTGATTTTGGGTTTTAGAGGAAAATAGGGGTAATTCTTTCATTTTATTTATTAAGTCATATTAAGAAATAATTTTAATAAAATTAAAAAGCAAACACAATATTAATTTTATTTTAAATCCACTTGAAGTATAAAAATATTGGTATTATTATAAAATAAAATATAAAAATAAGATTAGATAGAAATATAGCAAAATAATAGTGTTTATCAAACATTTAATTTTAAGATGGCCAGAAAAATAAAATTTGTCAGCACCCTTTCCAGGAAAGCAAAGATCAACATACTGGCGGTAATGTTCCTGGCTTTCATTGTAATCACCGTTTTTTTCTCAATCAACCAGATCTCAGCCTTGTTGGAACAAAGGGAAAAAATCGTTGAGCTTGAAGAAAGGATTGCCTGGCTAAGAAACGAAAATATCAGGCTGCTCGCAGAAGAAAAAGGCCTGCATACCGAAGAAGGCATAGCTAGGGAGGCAAGAAGCCAATTCAATATGACCTTTGGCGATGAGAAGAATTATTTTTTGAATATAGAGAAAATTCAGACTGTTAAAAAAACAAAAGATTATAAAGACCATAACTTGTGGGAAAATATAAAAATATTTTATCATCAGGAGATCCAAGAATAATTCCATGAATCTCGCTGCTATCGATATAGGTACCAATTCTGTCAGACTGCTTATTTCGCAACGCGCTCAAGGCAAGTTCAAAACCCTTGTAAGAGACATGAATATAACCAGGATAGGGGAAAACCTTAGCAAAGAAAACATAATATCGCCTGTTGCTGCAGAAAGGACCTTGGACACTCTCAGACAGTTTAAGGGTGTACTAGAGCAATACAAGGTCAGAAAATATCGGGCTGTAGGCACTAATGCTTTGAGGAAAGCTGAAAACAGCGCCTGGTTTAGGGACCTTGCCAGAGAGATGCTAGGGCTGGATATAGAAATAATAAGTGGGGAGACAGAGGCAAACCTTAGTTTTATAGGGGCAACCAGGGGGTTGGATACTAAAAAGGGCAAAGCCTGCATCCTGGAAAAACAAAAGATTTTGGTTATAGATATAGGAGGAGGAAGCACGGAATTTATAATAGGAAGACCTGCAGAACCTGAAAAGATCCTAAGCATTGAAACGGGGAGTGTGGCCTTGACCGAGGCCCATGGTGAGGACACAGAAAAGATGATGGAGACCTTGCAAAAAAAATTGGAGCAAGAATTACATGATTTCAATACTGATGTCCCGATGATTTTAATGGGCCTTGCCGGGACCATTACCACCCTAGCCGCAATAGATCTGGAACTTGAAAAATACGACCGTGATAAGATACACCACCATAAGTTGGCTGCTGATAATATAAATAAGATCTATAAAAGGCTAAAAAAGATGGATTTGGATCAAAGAAAAAAGGTAAAGGGGCTGGACCCAGGAAGAGCGGATATTATAGTCGCTGGGACAATTATACTTTTTTATGTGTTAAACTTTTTTAGACAAGATTATATAATAGTCAGTGAGAATGACCTATTGGACGGAATTATTTACAGCTTTTTTGATTTCTGATAAAATGTGACAATCTAAATGCCCGAGTGGCGGAATTGGTAGACGCAACGGACTTAAAATCCGTTGAGGTTATCCTCGTGCCAGTTCGATTCTGGCCTCGGGCACCAGGCTCTCCACCAAAAACCGGGGCAAACCGGCTCCTAACAGCATAGTGCTTTTTACTCTCAACCTGTAGTTTTCAAAGTTTTTAAACCCATGTGCTCGTCTTGAT
>PWSB01000018.1 GCA_003563375.1 Actinomycetota bacterium
TAGAAGTGTTGGAAGAATACATCATAAGGCATATCGACCAGTGGGAAATGTTCCATGATATATGGGCAGATTAGGTCTGCGGGTTTAATACCTAAATGGATATAAAAAAAAATAAGCTTCATATACCAAAAAAACTTTGGCACACATTATCACCAGAATGGATAATTGAGGAGCTGTCCACATCCAGACATGAGGGGCTGACCTCGGAGCTTGCGACAGAGAGATTATCCAAATACGGCAAAAATGAGCTAGAAGAAAAAAAAGGCAGGACGCCGTTAAGGATACTTTTATCCCAGTTCAATGATTTTATGATATGGATATTAATAGCTGCTGCATTCATATCAGGAGCTCTGATAAGAGAGTTAACCGATACTATTGTCATTTTGGTTGTCATAATAATAAATTCTATAATGGGTTTCGTACAGGAATATAAGGCGGAAAAAGCCATTCAGGCTTTAAAGGAGCTGGCAAGTCCCGCCTCTAGGGTGCTAAGGGATGGCAAAGAACAGGAAATAAGTTCAAATTTGATAGTACCTGGAGATATTATCAAGCTGGTTTCTGGAGACCTTGTGCCTGCAGACTGCAGGATCTTAGAACAGGTGAACCTGCAGACAAATGAATCTCCCCTTACTGGAGAATCCACCCCAGTGCAAAAGACAATAAAAATCCTGGATAAACCTAACCTGACAGTAGGAGACAGGGCAAACATGCTATTTAGCGGGACTACAGTCAGCAGAGGGCGTTGTATTGCTGCGGTAGTGGAGACAGGAAAAGAAACTGAGATAGGTAAGATAGCATCATTGGTACAGG
The DNA here is from genome assembly GCA_003563375.1 of Actinomycetota bacterium. GTDB lineage: Bacteria > Actinomycetota > Humimicrobiia > Humimicrobiales > Humimicrobiaceae > Halolacustris > Halolacustris secundus. The sequence goes on from PWSB01000018.1 coordinate 811, forward strand.
AAAAAGAAGACCCCACCCTTCTGCAAAAAGAACTTAAGACCATAGGACAAAAAATAGGAGTGGTCTGTATCGCAGTAAGTATAATCGTATTTGGGTCTGGAATCCTCAAGGGTAACCCTCTGGCTGAAATGCTGCTTGTAGCCGTAGCCCTGGCAGTGGCATCGATACCAGAAGGCCTGCCGGCCATTGTAACCATATCCCTTGCAGTGGGGGTTCAAAAGATGGCCAAAAATAACGCCCTTGTAAGGAAGTTAAGTTCAGTAGAAACCCTGGGGGGAGTGACTGTAATATGTACTGATAAGACAGGTACCCTAACCCTGAACCAGATGATGGCAAGAAAGATATTTACCGGGGTTGTCCAAAACAGGCGATATTCTGAATACATATCCGGGCATAATAAGCAGAACCTGGATGCAGGAGAAAATGAAGCCCTTAAATACTTATTGGAAACAGCATTATTATGCAATGATGCATATTTCATAGAAAATGGGGGGCCTGTTTGCGGCGAGCCTACAGAAGCAGCCCTACTCCATCTGGGCAGGTCCTATTCTTTGGATAAAGGGAGGCTTGAGAAAATTAAACCTAGAAAGATGGAGGAACCCTTTGACCCTGCAAGAAAGATGATGAGCACCATACACGAAGACGGCCAACCTGGTTCATATATCATGTATGCAAAAGGAGCTCCGGAAATAATCCTGGATTCATGCACCCGAATAATAAAAAATGGGAAGATCGCTAAAATAACCTATGAAGACAGGGAAAAGATAATTAAAAATTATAACCGGATGGCAGAAGACGCGATGAGGACTCTGGCTTTTGCTTTCAAAAGATTAAAAAACCTTCCTGGCCAAGGAAAGGTAAGCGAAGAAGAGAAAGAACTTATATATTGCGGTATGGTAGGCATGCTTGACCCGCCAAGACCTGAAGCATGCAAAGCTATAAAACAATGCAAAAAAGCCAATATCAAAATAATAATGGTGACAGGTGACCATAAATTGACCGCAAAAGCAATAGGCAGAGACCTGGGCCTGCTCGAGGAAGGAGACAAGATCGTATCCGGTGAAGAATTTGATACTTATTCCAAAGAAGAGCTTCAAAACCAGATCGAGGATATAAGGATCTTTGCCAGGGTATCCCCTACCAATAAGGTAGCCATTGTGGATGCATTGAAAAAAAATAATCATATAGTAGCTATGACCGGAGATGGCATAAATGACGCGCCTTCCCTAAAAAAAGCTGACATAGGAATTTCAATGGGCATAACCGGCACTGATGTCAGCAAGGAAGCAAGCGGCATGATACTTACTGACGATAATTTTGCGACCATCGTAAAGTCCATCAAGCAGGGAAGGGTAATATATGATAATCTAAAGAAATTCATCTTATTTCTTATATCATGTAATATTTCCGAGATCTTATTGATGTTTGTAGCCATCGTCTTCGGAGACTTTATATTCAATCTCCTTTTTGGAGTAAGGTTTTTATATATCCCACTCCTTCCTGTACAGATCTTATGGGGAAACCTTATAACAGACGGACTGCCTGCGATGGCCCTGGGTTTAGACCCTCCAGAAAAAAACATCATGGACAGAAAAGCAGTAAAAAACAAGGAAAAGATCCTGAGCCGGCGGAGCCTGAACCTTATCAGCTGGCAGGGTTTGATTTTGACCTTCGGAGCCTTGTTCATCTATTTTGCCGGTCCCTTTATATTCGGGTTCCAATCGGAATTTGCCATAAGAACCTTCCAGACCAGCGTGTTTACTACCGTGGTCATCTCCCAGCTTTTTCATACACTAAATTTCAGGTTTGAAAACAAAGGAATATTTCACCGGGGCATATTAGCTAATAAATTTTTAAATCTTGCAATTTTTGCAAGCCTTTGTTTACAGGTTACTATAATTTATACGCCATGGCTGCAGGGCATCTTCAATACTGCAGCCCTTACCCTTAACCATTGGATACTTATTGCAGTTTCTTCTATATTCCCCGTCCTGATAATTAATCTAATAAATGAAATCAGGTATAGCAGACACAGGAGGGGGAGGTAATTTTTTGGCGGCTAATGCTTTAAAGCTTGAGTCCCAGGGTTTAAAAATACATGTAAACAGCTGGGTCCCATCTAACGAAAAGGCAATAATACAGCTGGCGCATGGGATGGCTGAACATTCTAAGAGGTATAATGATTTTAGCTGTGCAATGTCGGATAATGGTATAGCTGTTTATGCAAACGACCATAGGGGCCATGGCCAGACAGCCTCCCCCCAAGGTCTTGGTTTTATATCCGGACAGGATGGTTGGAAATCGATGATAGAAGACATGTATGCCTTAAACAGGCACATAATAAAAAGACATAGTGGCTGCCCTGTCTTCCTGATGGGCCACAGTATGGGATCGCTGCTTGCTCTGGAATATGCTGCCAGAAGAGGACATGGACTTAGGGGGATCCTTTTATCCGGAGTCTCCAGCTATCAGCCTGTGTTGAGCTTTCTAGGCCTGATTATATCCTGGTCCCAGGCTAGGCTGAAGGGGAGGAAAACCAAAAGCCTTTTTCTTAACAATCTTTTGTTCGGAGGATATAACAAGTATTTCAAGCCTTCAAGGACTGATTTTGACTGGCTCTGCAGCGATAAAAAAGTAGTAGACAGCTACCTGGAGGATGATCTCTGCGGGAATGTATCCAGTGCAGGTTTTTTTTATGATCTTGCTAAGGCTTCCCTTCATATATACAATCCCAGAAATCTAAAAAATCTGCCTGACATCCCTTTTAAAATACTCTGCGGAAAACAAGACCCTGTCGGAACTATGGGAAGGGGTGCCCAAGGACTTTATTTGATATTAAAGAAGGCTGGCATCAGAGATATCTGCTTCAACCTCTACAAAGGATGCAGGCATGAGGTCTTAAATGAAAAAATAAAGGATACCGTCTACCGGGATATAATAACATGGATTGCAAACAATATTTGACCTATTTAAAATAACTTAAAAAACGGTCTTCATAAAATTCAAATACCTGCCACCTATCCAGTTCCTTTTTTAGCTCTCCTGCTTCTATCTTTCCTTTTTCGAATAACTTGAATTTCTTATCTACCTCAAGCCTTACCGCGACCGGTATGCCGGATTTATCCTTGGTGAGCACAGGTTTTCCATCTTGATTTATATTTATATAATTTTTTTTGAGCATGTCAGGCATGTGAGAATGAAAGGCGCTATTATCTATTACTTCCTGTATAAATTTAAATAAAGATACATCCCAAAACTCATCTACTCCTTTGATGAGTCCGGATGCCCTCTCATCAGCCTTTATCTTTTTTTCTATTTTTTCTGCCACTTTCGAGATGGGTTTGGGGATTATCTCCATTTTTTCTGCACTTTTTATAAATCTAAAACCATAAAGTATCATAGCCAGATCATTGTCTTCCTGGGCCAGCATCCTTAAAGCGGATTTTGCTTCCTGGCTAAATCCTTCCAGCCTCAACATATATGAGGGGGTTATAAGTTTAGGTCTTTCCCAGGATATTTTGCCTTCCCTTACCACTGTCTCTTCTTCTCCTGCCTCTCCCTCAAATCCTTTGTAAAGCGGCTCTGCAATAATATAATAGCGCATTGTTGTAGAAGCGGAGATAGATATGTGTTTTTGTGGAAGAAGGAGCACTTCAGTGTTCTCTATTACATATTTAATCTTTTTATCCAAACTCACCATACCTCCAATTTAAATACCACAAAAAGGATACAATTCTTAGGCTAAATTAACAAGGCAAAGATTAGACCGGAAGTATTTATTCTTCGACCGTGCTTGAAGCGACTACATCCACCCCGGTACCCAAAAGATCCTTGATGATGACTTGGCCCATTTTTACGGGAGCTGAAACCTTTACTTTTTTCACCTCTGCCACCATCTCCCTTATCCTGTTTTTTGGGGCAGGTGTCCTGGTTCTTACAGCAAGCCTCCTTACCTTTTTTGACTCAATGCCAATGGTAGTGGTAAACATCCTGGTAGGATTGAAGATTTCCTCAGATGCAAATTCAATACCTTTTTTGCATTCATTGTGTCTGACCCTTATA
>PWSB01000032.1 GCA_003563375.1 Actinomycetota bacterium
CCTTCTTTTACTATTCCTGCTCCGGCTAACTTGCCCCTCTTTTCAATCAGCCTTATGGTAACAACCCCCATACCTCCCCTGCTCTGCCGGTTATACCTGGCCAGGGGGGTCCTTTTGCCAAAACCATTCTCGGTAAGGACAAATAGATCAGCATCCAGGTCCTTTACCACCATCATGGTAAGCACCTCATCACCTTTAGCCAAGCTCATCCCTTTTACTCCGGCGGTTACCCTTCCCATGGGCCTGCAGTCTTTCTCAGAGAACCTAATTGCCTTGCCCTTTTCGGATACAAATATAATATCATCACTTCCGCTGGATTTTTCCACTTTTATCAGCTCATCATCTTTCCTTATATTTATAGCTATTATGCCGTCTTTTCTGGACGTATCATAAGCAGTAATCGCAGTTTTTTTAACCAGTCCCTTCTTTGTACCCATTACCAGATAATCTTCTTCTTTATAATCTCTTACAGCTATTATCGCAGCAACCTTTTCTCCGGGGCTGAAAGGAAGGATATTGACAATAGCTTTGCCCTTGGAGGACCTGCTCCCAGTGGGAAGCTCATGTACCTTAAGCCTGTAAACCTTACCCTTATTTGAAAAAAACATAATATAATGATGGGTTGAGGATATAAAAAGGTGTTTCACAAAATCATCCATTTTAAGGTTCATCCCGCTAACACCCCTGCCTCCCCTTCTCTGTTTCCTGTATGTGGTGACAGGGACCCTTTTTATGTACCCTGAATGGGTGACCGCTATAACATTTTCCTCTTCGGGTATCAGGTCTTCGATCTCCAGGTCCGCTGAAGTCGAACTTATCTCTGTCCTTCTCTCATCAGAATATTTCTTTTTGATTTCCCTGAGTTCTTTTTTTATTACGGCAAAGATCAGCTTTTTACTGCCTAGAAGCTCCTTTAGCTCTTTGATCTTTTTAATAAGATCCTTATGCTCGTTTTTTACTTTTTCCCTTTCCAGCCCGGTAAGCCTCTGCAGCCTCATATCCAATATTGCCTGGGCCTGTACACCAGTAAGCTCAAACTTCTTCATAAGCCTTGTCTTGGCCGTGGGCCCGTCCTTTGAGGACCTGATAGTCTTTATGACTTCATCAAGATTATCCAGGGCAATAAGCAGGCCTTCCAATATATGGGCTCTTTCTTCAGCTTTCCTAAGATCATATCTTGTCCTTCTTACTACCACGTTATACCGGTGCTTCTTGTATTCCTCTACCAGCTGAAGCAGGTTCAAGGTTTTGGGGACCCCGTCTACCAGAGCTATGAGTATAATACCGAAGGTCTCTTCCAGCTGGGTATTCTTATATAGGTGGTTGATAACTATATTGGGGTCAGTGTCCCTTTTAAGTTCTATAACCACTCTCATGCCAGACTTATCAGACTCATCCCTGAGGTCGCTTATTCCTTCCAGTTTCTTTGCCCTAACCAGTTCCGCTATCTTTTCGATCTGCCTTGCCTTGTTGACCTGGTAAGGAAGCTCGCTTATTATGATCTGAGGTCTGCCCTTCTTGTGCTGTTCGAGGTGGACCCTTCCCCTGATCACTAATCTTCCCCTGCCTGTGCGGTAAGCCTGGACTATGCCGTCTACCCCCATTATGATGCCTCCTGTGGGAAAATCAGGGCCTTTGAGTATTCTCATAAGGTCTTTCGCTGAGGATTCGGGATGGTCAATATAATATATTATTGCGTCAACCACCTCTCCCAGATTGTGGGGAGGGATATTGGTTGCCATACCTACGGCTATGCCTGAAGACCCATTGACCAGCAGGTTGGGAAATTTTGCAGGAAGCACCCCGGGCTCTTTAAGGGAGCTGTCGAAATTATCAGCAAAATCTACAGTCTCTTTTTCTATGTCTGTAAGAAGCTCTTCAGCAATTTGCGACAGCCGGGCTTCGGTATATCTCATCGCAGCCGCGCTGTCCCCATCAATAGAACCGAAATTACCGTGCCCGTCTATTAAAGGATAGCGCTGGGAAAAATCCTGGGCCATCCTTACCATTGAATCATATACCGCTGTATCTCCGTGAGGATGGTACTTGCCTAGGACCTCCCCAACTATCCTTGCGCATTTTTTATAAGGAGAATTATGGGTCATGCCCATATCCTTCATAGCGAAAAGTATCCTTCTGTGTACAGGTTTGAGCCCGTCCCTTACATCAGGAAGAGCCCTGCCTATGATTACGCTCATGGCATAACTTAAATAGGATTCCTGCATCTCAGATTCTATTTCAATATTCTTTACTTTTCCTCTTAACTCAAACACCATAGTTAAACCTTTTTATACATCTATAAAGGAGACCTCTTTTGCATTCTTTTCAATGAATTCCCTTCTAGGCTCGACTTTGTTCCCCATCAGGGTCGAAAATATATCATCAGCTATAAGGGCATCCTCGATCTCCACTTTTAAAAGGGTCCTGGTCTCAGGGTTCATAGTGGTCTCCCATAACTGGTCTGCATCCATCTCCCCTAACCCTTTATACTGCTGGACCTCTGATTTTGCACCTTTTAATTTTTCAATAACCGTCTGCAGCTCCTTTTCGCTGTATGCATAAAAGACCTCTTTGCCGCTTTTTATCTGATAAAGGGGAGGCTGTGCTATATATACATAGCCCTCCTTGAGCAGAACCGGCATGTACCTGTAAAGGAAAGTAAGAATCAGCGTCCTAATATGGGCACCGTCAACATCAGCGTCTGTCATTATTATGATCTTAGAATATCGTGCATTCTTTATGTCGAATTCTTCATCGATACTGGTTCCCATAGCTGTGATTATAGCTTGTATTTCTACACTGTTTAAGATCTTATTGAGCCTTGCTTTTTCAACATTCAGTATTTTCCCCTTCAAGGGAAGTATAGCCTGGAACCTTCTATCCCTTGCCTGTTTTGCGCTGCCTCCTGCCGAATCACCCTCTACCAGGAAAAGTTCACAAAACTGGGGGTCATTTACTGAACAGTCAGCAAGTTTTCCCGGAAGGGTACTGCTTTCAAGCAGTGACTTTTTTCTGGTTAGATCCCTGGCTTTTTTGGCTGCACTTCTGGCTCTTGCAGCTTCAAGTCCTTTGTTTACTATAACCTTTCCAACTGAAGGGTTCTCTTCCAGAAACTCTGAAAGTTTGGCATTTACTGTACTTTCTACAAAACCCTTGATCTCGCTGTTTCCCAGTTTTGTCTTTGTCTGGCCTTCAAACTGTGGGTTTTTTAGCTTTACGCTGATTATCGCGGTAAGGCCTTCCCTTATGTCTTCCCCGGTAAGATTCTCATCCCTTTCCTTAAGCAGGTTATTGGAACGGGCATAATCATTGATGGTCCTGGTCAGAGCACCCCTGAACCCACTCAGATGCGTGCCGCCTTCTGTGGTATTGATATTGTTAGCAAAAGAGAAGATGCTCTCTGCATACCCGGATGTGTATTGCATGGCTATTTCCAGTTCATGGTAAGTGTCCCTATTGCTTATATATATTATCTTTTTATGCAGAGCATCCTTTTTCTCACATAGGAATTTAACAAAATCAACTATTTCTCCCTTATACTGGTATACCTCTTTTTTCTCTTGGTCTTCCCTGTTGTCCATAAAAGTGATCTTAAGTCCTTGGTTGAGGAAAGCCATCTCCCTCATCCTTGTGGCAAGGATCTCATACTTGTAATCTATCTCTTCAAATATTTCAGGATCCGGAAAAAAAGTTATTACCGTGCCGTGGCTTTTAGTAGATTCACCTTTTTTAAGGCCCGTAAGAGGCTCACCCCTTTTATATTCCTGCCGGTACACACTTCCGTCCCTTCTAACCTCTACCTTCAGTTTTTCAGAAAGGGCATTTACTACTGATACTCCCACTCCATGCAGCCCCCCTGACACCTTGTATCCTTCACCGCCGAATTTACCTCCGGCATGTAGTTTTGTAAGCACAACCTGTACAGCTGAGGCATTGTACTTATCGACTTTTTTTACGGGTATCCCCCTGCCGTTATCGATTACTGTTACAGAATTATCCTTGTTCAGCATCACAAGAATATTATTGCATATGCCAGCCATAGCCTCATCTATGCTGTTGTCTATCACCTCATATATAAGGTGGTGGAGCCCTCTAGAGCCTGTAGAGCCTATGTACATGCTGGGCCTTCTCCTTACGGCAGAAAGCCCTTCTAAGACAGTAATGTCTTTAGCATCATAACTTTGTTTTTCCAAAATCTGCACCTCTTCTAATTATCCTTACATACAAATAAAGGGTAACAAGTAAACAGTTTAAAAGCCTTTTAAATAATACTCATTACCCATATTTTGTTATTTTCAGGGTAAATATTTATTTTTATATCTGGCAATATTATAACATATTTTAGCCTAAATTTTTATCCTTATGGGGTAAAATCAGCTTTAAATCTGACCCCTTCCACCAGCCTGGAACCGCAATAACTATTGATCTTTTCAATAAGCTGTCCTGCCATAAGATCAAGCTCGTTTGCCCATGTCGAGCTGGATACAGAGATAAATAATATCCCCTGTTTTAGCCGCTTGGGCCTAGATCTCTGGCTGATCTGGCTGCCGACAATATCCTCCCAATGGTTGAATATAAGTGAGGTTTTAAGTCTAGGTCCTATGTTTAAATCAGAAACTAATTCTTTTAGCACTATATCAAGGGGTTTTGCATCCATAAACGAAGTATTTTTTGTTTGTTTAATTATTTAATATATTACCATTATAGCAAAATACCCCGGGCTTTTTAACCGGAAAAAATATTTTTCTATCAACTTTTTTTAATAGGTCAGCGCAAACCAAGCCTTTTGGCAGTCCCTTGGTCCACCTCATATTTCCCAGTTACATTTATTTTAACCCCCTTCAGGTAATCCACATTGGTAGC